>NZ_JBHTLS010000127.1:0-113170 GCF_042678845.1 Sphingobium olei
ACTATCAACATCCCGTTCTCGCCACTTGGTCAAACCACGCGGCCTCATAAAACTCCGGGATGAAAGGGGTCCTTTTTACACGCCGTTCACCCCCCGAACGGGGGGCCTATTGCACGCCGATCCTCACGCAGGCCAACAGCGTCGAGCCGCTGCGCACCGTGACGTATAAGGCCTGGCTGCCCAAGCTTGGCGCCAGCTATGAGGTCGCGCCCGACAAGATGCTGAGTTTCACGATCCAGCGCGGCTATCGCGCGGGTGGCGCGGGCCTCAACCAGCAGCGCGCGCAGGCCTATGACTATGATCCTGAGTTCACCACCAACTATGAACTCGCGTTTCGCTCCGAATGGTTCGATCGCAAGCTCACGCTCAATGCGAACGCCTATTGGATCGACTGGTCCGACCAGCAGGTGTCGGTGCAGCTAACGCCAGGCGCGGTCTTCGACACGCAGGTGGTGAATGCCGGCAAGTCGCGGCTTTATGGGTTCGAGGTGGAAGTTTCCGGCCGTCCGACGCGAATGCTGAACATTTATGCGGGGCTCGGCTACAGCAATACCAAATTCACCGATTTCAACGTGACCATCGGCACGCTTTCCGCCGCCGCGCAGGGCAACGAGTTCGCGCGCGCGCCGCATTGGACCGCGTCGGCGGGCGCGACATTGCAGCATCCCTCGGGCATGGTGGCGAACTTCAACGCCAATTATCGCAGCGCCTATTATCAGAGCACCGTCGTCCAGGACTTTCGTGACATTCCCGCGCTTACGCTCGTCAACGCCAAGCTCGGCTGGCAGGGAAAAAATGTCGGCGCCTTCGTGACGGTCAGCAACCTGTTCGACAGTCAGAAGAGGACGCAATCCTTCCTCGATTTCGACGGGCGCACACGCGGCACTATTGCTGAGCCACGCACATTCGGCCTTAGCCTCGAGGGCCGGTTCTGAACCGCAGTATCTGGAACGGGGGGAGGCAGCGGACTTGTTTTTCATGATGTGCGGATGATCAATCGATCCTTGCGGCAGAGTCATCCTCGCCTGTGCAAGTCAATTCACGTTCCACACTGGCCATTGCGGAACATCGCCCCGATCAGAGCCGCTGACAAGGGGGCAATGCGATACGACTCCCTGCAAGACAGGCACCGTAGCCGGCTTGAGAGTATCAGCTATCGCAAGTTTCTCGGGTCATGAACCAGTTGGGTTTGGCTGCGTTACTGATGAGCAACAATTCACCCCAGACGGGGCCATTTTGTCGGTGAGGAGCCCGTGCGATGAAGCGCTACGCCTACGGCTGGATAACGGCCTTGTTCTTCCTGGTCTCGATCGCAGGCCACTGGATCTTTGGATGGTATGCATTCGTCGATGAAGCCCGCGAACACGGTCAGGTGCCGGAGGTGAGCAACTACCTTGTCGAGATGGGCCGTGACACATTCGAGAACTGGCAGTCGGAATTCCTTCAACTCATCTGGCAGGTCGTGGGCCTCGCGTATTTCCTGTACGTTGGATCGCCAGCGTCGAAGGAAAATGACGACCGCCTGGAGGCAAAGGTCGACGAACTGATGAAGCTGGTGGGTGGCGAAAAGGCCGAGGCGATGATCGCTACTATCGACGAGCGCTATCTTCGGACCCATGGCCATGCCCAACCGCACGCGCACGATGTTGGACGAGAGTGAAATCGGAAGACAACCTTAATGACGCGACCATCACGGTTCTATCCGAGGAGATCAAACATCACGTAAAGGAGGACGAGGAGGCCGCGAAAGACGGCAGGTCCGCCCACGACGTCGATCTCGCGGCCTTCGTGGCCAAGTGCTTGCGAGCAAGGGGAAGCTTCTGGCCGAAGCGAGTAAGTGTCGGGTTCAGCCTTTCGAGGCTGGCAGCGCCCAGGCGATCACCTGATCCCCGATTGGCGTCTTCATGAAATGATGGCCGCCGGTCATCAGCACCACATATTCACGGCCATCCTGTTCATAGACCATGGGCGTCGCCTGACCGCCGGCCGGCAGCGCCTGCTGCCAGAGGATATTGCCGGTCTTGAGGTCGATCGCCTTGAACAGGTCGTCCGTCGATGCCGCGATGAAGATGAGACCGCCCGCCGTCACGACCGCACCGCCGTTATTGGGCGTGCCGATGGTCAGCGGCAGATGACTGGGAATGCCGAACGGGCCGTTCCTGCGCGCCGACCCGAATGGCCGGTCCCACAGCGTCTTGCCGGTCGCGATGTCGATGGCCCGGATGCCGCCATAGGGCGGTTGCTTGCACAACATGCCGGTGACGGGCATCTGCCATCCTGCATTCACGTCGATGGCATAGGGCGTCTGCGCCTGCGGGTCGCCAGCACCCTCGGAATGGGGCTTGCCGCCGCGGCTGGCGTTGCCGCCCTTGTCTTCCTTCGCCATGGCCGCCTTCTGCTCGCGCGTGAACCAGCCCTTCCGGTCGGCTTCCGCGCGCGGCACCAACCGGACATAGTTGGGCATGTCGTTATAATTGGCAACGATGATCCCACGCAGCGGATCGACCGCAACACTGCCCCAGTCGGTCCCGCCATTATAGCCGGGATATTCGATCGAATGGCGATCCGTCTCGGGCGGGGTGAAGAAGCCCTTGTAGCTCGCCCTTCGGAAATTGATCCGGCAGATCATCTGGTCGATAGGGGACATGCCCCACATGTCGCTTTCCCTCAGGTCCGGCTTGCGCAGCGTCTGCCAGAGCGAAACGATCTGCGTGGGTGAGCGCTGCTCCGGCTCCACGCCACCGCCCGGCACCCGGATGGTGCCGACAGGGGTGAGCGGACGCCCGGTCGCGCGGTCGAGCACATACATGTCGCCCTGTTTGGACGACACGAGCAGTGCGGCTTTGCCCTTATAGTCGATCAGGGTCGGCTGGCTGCCGAAATCATAGTCCCAAACGTCGTTCTTCACCGCCCTGAACGTCCAGCGGGGCTTGCCCGTCGTCACGTCGAGCGCGACGATGGACGTTGCAAAGCGGTCTTCCACAGGAGAGCGCATGCTGCTCCAATAGTCGACGCTGCTGTTGCCCATGGGCAGGTAGACGAGGCCAAGTTTTTCGTCGCCGCTGGCGATCGTCCACATATTGGGCGTACCGCGCGCCCATTGCTGTCCGGCGGGCGGATAGCCGGTCCACTCCGGGTGCTTCATGTCCCAGGCGAACCGCAACTTGCCGGTCACGGCATCGAAGCCCTGGATGACACCGGACGGTTCCCAGCGCTGCTGTCCGTCGAGCGTCTGATGCCCGGTCACGGCGATGCCGCGAATGATGACGGGCGGCGAATTGATTGAGACGAGACCGGGGAAGACCTTGCCCATGCCGACCTTGGCGTCGACCTCGCCATTCCGGCCGAAGTCGCTGCACGGCCGGCCGGTTTGCGCATCGACGGCGATCAGGCGCGCGTCCAGCGTGCCCTCGATCAGCCGGCGGGCGCAGAGCGTGCCGGGCTGGGCACCCGGCATGGCATAATAGCTCACTCCACGGCAGGCGGCGGTGTAGGGTATCCATTCGTCCTTCACCTTGGGATCGAAACGCCACCGCTCCTTGCCCGTGCGCGCGTCGAGCGCGATCATCACATTCTTCGCCGAACAGAGATAGAGCATGTCGCCGATCTTCAGCGGCGTCGTCTCCGCGCCATATTGCGCTGCCGCCGCCTCCGTACGCGGCATGTCGCCCGTGTGCGTCAGCCACACCTGCTCCAACCGAGCGACATTGCCGGTATTGATCTGCGTCAGCGGCGAATAGCGGCGGGTGGCTCCGGTCCCGCCATAGGCCGGCCAGTCCGCCCCGGTTGCCATGCCGGATGGATCGGCCATGCCGACCGAAGTCGGAGCCGGCAAGGCGGCGACTGCTACGTCCCTCCTGCCCAACGTGGTAAATAAAAGGCCCGTAGCGACCACGGTGACGCCCACCGCGATGCCCGCATTGCGCCATCTGTGGGGAGCGCGCGTCAACGTGGCCATGACGGGGAAGGTGACGATCAGCAGAATGATCGGCGCGAAAATGCGCGGCACCAGCGCCCATGCGAGATTGGTCTGCGCGTCGAAGAAGGCCCAGAGGATGGTGGCGGCGACGATGGCGATGTAGAGCCACGCGCCTGCCATCCGGCTCCGGACCAGCAGATAGCCCGACGCCATCATCGCAAGCCCGGTCGGCAGATAATAGAGCGAGCCGCCCAGCGTCGCGAGCCATCCTCCGCCGACCGCCAGGACAATGCCGATCAGGCCAACGACCGTTCCGAAGATGAGGGCGGGCCAACGCCGGTTTCCTGCCATGTCGACTATCCTTGCTGCACCGCCGGGAGGCGGGACGGCGCCGCCGGACATGCTGTTTCCGCCAGGGGAAAGGCGTCAGCGCGGCTTCCGTTCCATTGCAAATTTGTAATGTTGGGCAAGGACCGCACGCATTTGTTCACGCGACGCGGTGATCACCCCACGGTCGAGAATCTTTGCGCCAGCCCGTGGTAGAGCTTCTCTTTGCAAACGAATTGCGCGGCAAAATCGCTCACGAGGGCGGCACCTAGCAGCGGCATCATGAGGCCCCGGCTGGCGGTGGTCTCGGAGATGATGATGACGGCGGTCAAGGGCGCGCGCACCACACCCGTGAAATAGGCGACCATTCCAAGCAGCACGAGCGCACCCGGAGGGTAACCCGAAAAGATGCTGCGGAGGACGTCGCCGATGCCAGCTCCCACGGAGAGGGAGGGCGCGAATATGCCGCCGGGCAGGCCCGACACCGCCGTGGCAAGCGTCGCCACGAACTTGGCCGCACCGAACCAGAGGGGCGCGTCGCCTCCCACTATGACATCATGTGCGGTCTGGTATCCGGTTCCCCACGTCAGCCCGGTTGCTATACCGAGGACCGCCACGATCATGCCGCATAGTCCCGAGAACAGCACAGGTCTGCGTCGCAGCCACGCCACCGGGCGTAACGGCGTCGTGCCTGCGCAAAGCATCAGCCGGGAGAAGCATCCGCCGGCGACGCCACCGATCAAGCCGGCGACAGGGGTGACGAACAACGCTTGGCTTACACTGAGAGTCTGGCGCATTTCACCGAAATAGACATAATCGCCCGCCAGCCCCAGGCTGACCATGCCGGCAATCAGCACGGCCGCCATCACAAGCAGCGTCATCCTTTGCTCATAGGCTGCAGCCAGTTCTTCGATTGCAAAGGCGACGCCGGCGAGGGGTGTGTTGAATGCGGCCGCCACGCCCGCTGCGCCGCCCGCGATATAGACCGAAGAACGCAGCGGAATGCGCATCCATCGGTGCGCATGACCCATGATCGTCGCTGCGATCTGGACGGTGGGCCCCTCCCGCCCCACCGATGCGCCGAACAGCAATGTGCCAACCGTCAGGAAAAACTTGGCGAGGGCGGTGCGAATCGATGCCAGCCGATCCAGTCCGTGCACAGGGTCGCGGCTTGCCGCCATGACTTGCGGTATGCCCGATCCCCTGGCCTCCGGTGCGAAGCGGAGAGTGAGCCATACGAAGGCGGCAAACCCCGCTGGCGTTACAATCAGCGGCAACCACCAGCACCAGCCGATCATGTCATGAAAAAGTTCGTTCGCGGTGTCGGCAAGGCTTGCGAACAGCAGCGCCACCACGCCGATCAGGATTGCACCGCCTAGGATGGCAATGCGGCGACGCCAGATCAATGCTTCCGGGCCATGCCGCCGCATCCATATGCGGTAGCGGCGCGGGAGTAAGGAGAGCGGACCAGGCATCAGAGCCCGGCTCTATCCCTACCCTATCCTGTGTTCAAGGATTGCGGCTCGGCCGTCTGTTGCACCATCCACTCAAGCCGCATCGAACGGATCGTCGATCCGTTACCGGCCGGGTATTGGGAGAGACGACACTTTCCTACTCAACGGGTCGCCGGGCGAGTCCACCCTAGCGATGCTCTCTAAGTCATTGATTTTATGGTGACCCCTACGGGAATCGAACCCGTGTTTCAGCCGTGAGAGGGCCGCGTCCTGACCGCTAGACGAAGGGGCCTTGGGTCGCGTCGGCGACCGGCAGGGGCTGCGCTTTAGCAGGCCCTGCACCGGCGTCAAGAGGAAGGGTGGCGCTACGGGCGAATGTGTCCGATGCCAACACCCAGGTGTCATTGGACCCATAAAAAACCACCCCATGCAAGCATGGGGTGGCCAGGTTCAGGGAGGAGACGCCTCCAAAGGGGGAGGCGCCCATATGACACACCCGAAAGGGGGGCAGGTGCGCCATATGTTCGAGAGATAGGGCAGTTGGCGCGCCCTTTCAAGAGGGGCGCATCGACTGCGTCCATCGCTTTGTCGATCCGGCCCGGTCGCCCTGCCTTATGCGTCGGCGGCTTCGGGCGTGGCGGGCAGGGCGATCGGCCCCTTGCCCTGGGCGACCTGCGCCTCGAACACATCGCGCATCAGCTGCAACGAAAAGAGATGCGCGTGGATCAGCGGCAGCAGGCCGTTCTGATTGATCTTGCGCAGCTGGTCTCCGCGCATGTCGCGCAGCTTTTCCTCATTGACCATGCGGAAGCCGCGATAGACGAACGGCTGTTCGTTGAGCGGCGTCTGGATGGTGACTTCGCCATCCATCAGCAGGTCCATTTCCACGAGGTCGCGCACGAACTGCCCGGTGCGGGCGGCTGCCTGCTCGAAATCCTCGCAGAATTTGAGGACGCCCTGAGTCAGTTCGCTGGGCTGGCCATTCTCGAACAGCGGCTGGCCGTCTTCAAAGGCGCCGATGATCGGGCTGGTCGGGTCGAAGCAGAGCGACAGTTCGTCGCCTTCAGGGCGCAGCTTCGCCAGCATCCAGGGATAGCGGCGGACATAGGCCGGGACATAGGCGGGACCGCCAAGCTTGCCTTCTGCATCAACGAACACATTGACGCCTTCGTTGAGGCCCATCAGCAGCAGCGGAACCGCATCGTCGCCGGCCGAAAAGATGATGGGCGCGAAGCGCTGGGCCGGCACGAACTCGTCCACCGTTAGCGGCACGGCATGCTGGGTCGCCAGGAACGGCGCCGAGTCGGCGGTGCGCAGCTTGTAATCGACATGGTCGGCGCTGCTCAGCGGCAGGAGGTCATTGTAGAAAATCGGCAGGGTATTGGCGGGCGCGCTGGCCATGTTCAGGTCCACTCTTTGACTCTGCGGCGGGTTGCTGTCCGGAAATCCGGCCGCCGCTGGCTGAATATTGCGGCAAGGCGATAGTGGCCTTGATCCCGATAGGCAATCGGTTTGTCCGGGTAGCAGGAAGGCGGCTGCGCGAGTGGGCTCAGCCCTCGCCGGGCAGGGGGATGAGCTTGCCCGGATTGAACAGCCCATCGGGGTCGAACGCGGCCTTGATCGCACGGAGCGCACCGATCCGGGCAGGCCCCGCGAGCCGCCCCAGTTCCGCGCGCTTCATCTGGCCGATGCCATGTTCGGCGGAAATGGAGCCCCCGGCCGCCACCACGGCATCATGGACGAAGGCGTTGATCGCGCCGCCCTGCGCGGCGATCCATGCCGGCCCGTCCACGGTCCCCTTGGGCGCGCGGACGTGGAAATGCACATTGCCGTCGCCCAGATGGCCGAAGGAGGAGGCGGTGGTGCCGGGGAAAGCCGCCTCAGCCGCCGCTGCTCCCTCCACCATGAAGGCGGGCATCTTCGCCACCGGCACGCTGATGTCATATTGCAGCGCCGGCCCTTGCGCCCGTTCCGCTTCCGACAGGGATTCGCGGATGCGCCAGAAAGCCTCGGCCTGCGCCTCGTTCGCGGCAATGGCGGCGTCCTTGGCGATGCCCGCGTCGAAGGCGGCGGCCAGCGCCGTCTCCAGCCGGTCCGCCGGGCCGGGTTCCGAGAGGTCGGCATGATCGACTTCAATGAGGACATGCCAGGGCGTCCGCGTCTCGATGGGGCTGCGGGTGCCGGGAATATGTCCCACCACGAAGCCCACCGTTTCGTCGGCGATCACCTCAAACCCTTCGACGCTGTCGCCCAGCAGGCTTTCGGTCAGCCGCAGCAGCGCCAACGCGTCGGCGGGGCTGTCCACGCCGACCCATCCGACCGCCCGCGCGGCGATGGCGGGCACCAGCCGCAACGACGCGGCGGTGACCACGCCCAGCGTCCCTTCGGCGCCGATCAGCAATTGCTTTATGTCATAGCCGCGATTGTCCTTCTTGAGCGCGTCCAAGCCGTCGAAGATGCTGCCGTCGGGCAGCACAGCCTCTATCGCCTCCACCAGCGCGCGCATCGTGCCGTGGCGCAGCACCTGCGTCCCGCCCGCATTGGTGGAAACGAGGCCGCCGATGGTGGCCGATCCCTTTGCGCCCAGGCTCAACGGAAAACGCCGCCCCTGCGCCTCGGCCGCCTCGTGCAGCACGGAAAGGATGACGCCCGCCTCGCAGATCGCCAGATTGTCGTCGGGCGACAGGCTACGGATTCGGTTCATCCGGCGCAGCGACAGGATCAGCGCGGAGCCGTCCGCCGGCGGCGTCGCGCCACCGACCATGGACGTGTTGCCGCCCTGCGGCACCAGCGCCACGCCCAGTTCCGCCGCCAGCGTGACGGCGGCCGCCACCTCCTGCGTGGAGGCTGGCGACAGGATCGCCGCCGCCGCGCCATGATAGCGCCCACGCCAGTCATGGACCCAGGGATCGATGGCGTCGGGATCGGTGATGACGCCCTTTGGACCCAGCAGGGCGACGAAGCGGTCGATTGCGGCTTGTTCGATCATGGGACATGCTATGGCCCGGAATTCATCGACTGTTCAACCATGTGCCCATAGGGTTCGATGCCCAAAAGGGGTCCGTCTTGCTTCAATCCGTCCTGCTGCTGCTGATCGCGCCTGCCGGTGAACCCGTGCAGATGGCGCAACTCACCATCCAGCAGCGCATCATCATCCGCGTGCCTGCGGCAAAGAAGGGCAGCGCGCCCGCCCGAATCACGCCGGAAGCGCGCGAGCGGTGGGACGAGAAGAAGGGGCCGCGCTGTGTTGCGCTGCGGTCGATTCGCGGGGCCAGCGTCGTGGTGGACAATGGCGTGGACCTGCTGCTCGCCGACAATCACCGCTATCGCGCCCGGCTGGAAAAGGGCTGCGACTCCATAGGCTTCTATTCCGGTTTCTATGTCGAGCCTTCGGCGGACGGGTCGCTTTGCTCGGGCCGCGACGAGCTTCAGGCGCGCAACGGGATGAACTGCGCGATCGACAGTTTCCGGCGACTCGTGCCTGCGGACGAGGACGATTGATCGGCCCGGCCGCCGCGATTTTCTTGACAACAGGCCGATATTTCCGCAAGGCGCGCGCGATTTCCGTCGCGGACGCGCAGACGGACACCCTCCTGTCTCGGACGCTTGAATGACTTTTGCCGATCTCGGCCTTTCCGACGAATTGCTCAAGGCCGTAACGGAGGCGGGCTATGACACGCCGACGCCCATTCAGGCGCAGGCGATCCCCCCGGTCCTCATGATGAAGGACATTATTGGCATCGCGCAGACGGGCACCGGCAAGACCGCCAGCTTCGTGCTGCCGATGATCGACATCCTCGCCCACGGCCGCGCTCGCGCGCTGATGCCGCGCAGCCTGATCCTTGAGCCGACCCGCGAACTCGCTGCGCAGGTGGCCGAAAATTTCGAGAAATACGGCAAATATCACAAGCTCAACATGGCGCTGCTGATCGGTGGCGTGCAGATGGGCGATCAGCTCAAGGCGCTGGAAAAGGGCGTCGACGTGCTGATCGCGACGCCCGGTCGCCTGATGGACCTGTTCGAACGCGGCAAGATCCTGCTGAACGGCTGCTCGATGTTGGTCATCGACGAGGCGGACCGCATGCTCGACATGGGCTTCATCCCCGATATCGAACAGATCTGCACAAAATTGCCGGCGCAGAGGCAGACGCTGCTCTTCTCGGCAACGATGCCGCCGGTGATCAAGAAGCTGGCCGACCGCTTTCTGTCCAACCCCAAGTCGATCGAGGTGGCGCGCCCCGCGACCGCCTCCACCAACATCACCCAGCATCTGGTGAAGGTCGATTCGCGCAAGAAGCGGGAAGCGCTGCGCGCCCTCATCGACGCGCAGGACGTGCAGAGCGCGGTCATCTTCTGCAACCGCAAGACCACGGTGCGCGAACTCAACAAGAGCCTTCAGCGCCATGGCTACAAGTCGGGCGAAATCCATGGCGACATCGACCAGGCGTCGCGCATCGCCGAACTGGAGCGCTTCCGCGAAGGCAAAGTCAACATACTGGTCGCCTCCGATGTCGCTGCGCGCGGACTCGACATCAAGGGCGTCAGTCACGTCTTCAACTTCGACGCGCCCTGGCACCCGGACGATTATGTCCACCGCATCGGCCGCACCGGACGCGCAGGAGCGAAGGGCGTCGCCTACACGTTCGTCACGTCCGACGATGCCGAGGCGATCGACAATATCCAGAAGCTGATCGGCACCAAGATCGCCTATGCCGACCTGCCGGCAGGGGCGGACGCTGCCCCCGCGCCGGAAAAGCGTGGCGAGCGCCGCGAAGATCGCCGCCGGGACGAAGGCCGGGACGGAAAGCGCCCGCACGAGGAGCGTCCCCGCGCCGAACGCCGCCCGGAACCGGCGCGCACCCCGCCGCCGCCGCGCCGTCGCGATCCCTTGGATGATGGTCCGGACGAAGGTTGGAACGGTCCGGTCCCGGAATTTCTGTCGGTCGGCTTCAACGCCTGATCCGCAGAGGTGCCGCATCGTCACCCCCGTCGAAGAACAGGCAGCCTTTTGGCCTCAGCGCCGCCAATTCCTATCCTGTCCTATACCGCTTGCCTGCCCTAAAAAATGGGCGGTGCAGGCGAGCGCGCTCGCGTCATGAAATTTCCAACATTTGTTCGGAAATGTCACAACCTGCGGGACATATGCGAAGTTAAGCGGCGACTTTCCTATTTTCGGCGGCGCTAGAGCAGCCCCTTCGCTCGCAGGCTGACATGGCCCTGCGCGCCGATGATGACATGGTCGTGGACGCTGATGCCCAGCCGCTTGCCCGCCTCTATGATCTGGCGCGTTACGTCGATGTCCTGCCGGCTGGGCTCCGGCGAACCGCTGGGATGATTGTGGACCAGGATCAACGCGGCCGAACCCCAGTCGATCGCCCGCTTGATCACCTCCCGCGTGTAGATCGCTGCCTGGTCGATTGACCCGTCGCCCATATGATCGTCGCGGATCAGCATGTTGCGGCTGTTAAGGTGCAGCACCCGCACCCGCTCGACCGTCAGATACGCCATGTCCGCCCGCAGATAGTCGAGCAGCGCCTGCCAGCTGCCCAGCACCGGCTGCGCCGCCACCTCGTTCCGCAGCATCCGCAGCGCGGTCGCCTGCACGATCTTGATCGCCGCGACGCTGGTGTCGCGCATGCCGGGCACCCGCGCAATCGCCTTCCAGTCCGCGCTCATCAGCCGGCCGATCCCGCCGAATTCCCGCAGCAGCGCCTTCGCCAGCGGCTTGGTGTCGCGGCGCGGGATCGCCAGCGCCAGCAGATATTCGATCAGCTCATGATCGTGGAGCGCCTCTCCGCCATTTTCCGCCAGCTTCTGCCGCAGCCGCGCACGATGGCCCACGCCGTCATGCGCCTGCTGTCCGTCGATATCCGCCAATGCGTCCATTCCCCTGCGGCCCCGGCTCGAAGGCTATGCGTTGCGGTTTTTCGCCGCAAGGATATTTAACCGGGCAGGGACGTTGTGGTCCCGTTACGGACGGGCACGTCCATGAAAGCCGGGGTTGGCAAAGGGAATGGAAGAAGAGAGCGGCGAAGAAAGGGTTCGCCGGACCTGGTTGCGATGGCTGGGCGTCGGCACCGGGTCGCTGGCGCTCGTGCTGGTCGCGCTCTGGACGCAGCGGACGCCGATCGCGGAAAATTTCGTCAGCCGCGAACTCAACCGGCGCGGGGTGCAGGCCAGTTACGATCTGGTCGATGTCGGTTTCCGCACGCAGCGGATCGAGAATATCGTCCTTGGCAATCCCGCCCGGCCCGACCTGACGGCGCGCTGGGTGGAACTGGACATCGCCTTCACCGGCCTGACGCCGCAGGTGGCGGCGGTGAGGGCAGGGGGCGTGCGGCTGCGCGGTTCCTTGCGCGACGGCGTGTTGCGGCTGGGCGAGCTTGACCGGTTCCGCGGTCCGTCCTCGACCGCGCCGTTCAGCCTCCCTGACCTGCGCCTCGCGCTCTCCGACGCCAGGGTGACGCTAGATACCGATGCCGGACGGGTCGGCATGCAGATCGACGGCGACGGCAACCTGCGGTCGGGCTTTCGTGGCCGGGTGGCGGCCGCCATGCCGCGCGGCGTTGTGGCTGGCTGCGGCATAACGGCCGCGCGGGCGATGATCGACCTTGCGATGACGCAAGGCCGCCCGCACCTGCACGGGCCTTTGCGGCTCGATGCGCTCGCCTGCCGCGATACCGGCGTGGCGGTGGCGAAGCCGTCCGCCGACATCGACTTGACCTTGGGGCAGGCGCTGGACCGCTGGACCGGCCATGTCGATCTTTCCGCGCAAGCGTTCAAGGCGACTGGCCTCGTGCTTGCCGCGCCCAAGGGCCGCGTCGATATCGATGGCGACACAAGGCGCAGCAACGGGCGAATCCAGCTCGCCAGCCGCTCCGCGTCGGGGCAGGGCGCGACGCTGCGCGATGCCCGGCTGGCCGGTCGCTGGAACGCTGGCAAAGATGGCGCGGGTTTCAATGGAACACTGACCGGCCTCGACTTCCACATGCCCGGTCGTGATCCGCTTGCCGGGCTTCGCACCGGCGCAGCGGGCACGCCGGTCGCGCCGCTGGCGCGCCAGCTGGCGGATGCGGTCGATCAGGCAGGGCGCAGCAATCGCCTGCGCACAGCCTTCGCGCTGGCGCAAAAGGATGTGGGCGGCAGTATCGTCGTGACCGATGCTGCGATCGATGCGCGGAGCGGCGCGCGCGTCGGCATCGCGCCGGGGACACGGCTGACGCTGGCTTGGCCGGGCAGGCGAGGCGGGTTCGACTGGACGCTGGACGGCGCGGTCACGACGCAGGGCGGCGGCTTGCCCCATGCCGCGCTCAGGCTGGCGCGGCGTCTTGGCGGCGGTTTCGGCGGCGATCTTTTCGTCGATCCCTATGTAGCCGGCGATGCCCGTCTGGCGCTGGACCGGGTGCGATTTACATCGGACGCGAAAGGCACGACGCGGTTCCAGACCGCCCTTCGCCTCGACGGCCCGCTGCCCGACGGCGCACTGCGCGGGCTGAGCCTGCCTGTCTCAGGAACGATAGCGCCCGGCGGCAACATCGCGATCAACCCCGATTGCGTGCCGTTGTCGCTGGCCGAGGCGCGCTACGGCAGCTTCGCGCTCGGTCGCACCCGGCAGACGCTGTGCCCCGCTGGCGGTGGCGCGATGCTGGCTTACGGCCCCAATGGGCTGAGCGGCGGGCTATCGATCCGCAACCTCGCGCTCGATGGTCGCAACGGCGACAGCCCCATGCGCCTCCGCGCCGACCGAGCGGACGCCATATTGGGACGAACCGGCTTCCGCCTCTTCAACCCCGCCGTCACCATAGGTCCGGTGGACGCGCCGGTTCGCCTGTCCGCAGCCACGATGGATGGCGCGATGGGCGCGAAGGGTTTCGCGGGTCGTCTGACGGGTGCAGGCGGGCGGATCGGCTCCGTCCCGCTGATCGTCGAGCAAGGCAGCGGGGACTGGCGGTTCTCCGACGGCGCGCTGGCCCTCAAGGCCGCGATCATGGTCCGGGACGCGCAGGCGCCCGCCCGCTTCAATCCCTTGTCGGTGCCCGATTTCGTATTGACGATGATGGACGGCCGCGTCGCCGCGAGGGGCACGCTGACGGCTGCGGGCAGCGGCGTGAAGGTCGCGGACGTCGACGTCGCCCATGCACTGGGCAGCGGCGCCGGCCATGCCGACATCGCCGTACCGGGCCTGACCTTCGGCCCCTCGCTCCAGCCCGAACAACTGACCGACCTCACCAAGACGCTGATCGCCAATGTCGTGGGCACGGTGAAGGGGAAAGGGCGGATCGACTGGACCGGATCCAACGTCACCAGCAGCGGCACCTTCCGCACCGACGACGCCAGCCTTGCCGCTGCTTTCGGCCCGGTGGAAGGGCTGTCGGGCGAGATCCGCTTCACCGATCTCCTGAACCTCGTCACCGCGCCGGGGCAGGAGGTGCGGATCAAGTCAGTCAACCCCGGCGTAGAGGTGCGCGACGGCGTGGTGCGCTACCGACTGGAACCGAATCTCAAGGTACGGGTGGAAGGAGGTGGCTGGCCTTTCTCGGGCGGCCAGCTGATCCTGCTGCCCACCACCATGGATTTCAGCGCGGACGTCGATCGCTACCTGACCTTCCGCGTGGTCGGGCTGGATGCCGGGGCGTTCATTCAGGCGATGGAGCTGGAGAATATCTCCGCCACCGGCACGTTCGACGGCATCATGCCGCTGATCTTCAATGCGCAGGGCGGCCGCATATCCGGCGGCGTCCTGGTCGCGCGGCAACAGGGCCTGCCGCCGCTCATCATGCCCGAAGGCGTGCTGCCGACCATCCCCGCCTGCGATCCCAACCGCCAGTCCGGCGTCCTTTCCTATGTCGGCCCCGTCTCGAACGAACAGGTGGGTGTGATGGGCAAGCTCGCCTTCGATGCGCTCAAGAACCTGCAATATAAATGCCTGACCATCCTGATGGACGGCGCGCTGGACGGCGAAATGGTCACCAACGTCGTGTTTAACGGCGTTAACCGCAACAAGATCGGCGACGCGCCGGCCGGGATCGCGCGCAGCTTCATCGGCCTGCCGTTCCTGTTCAACGTCCGCATCTCCGCGCCTTTCCGTGGCTTGCTGGACACGGCCCGCTCCTATGTCGATCCGACGCAGACGATCCGGGACGAGATCGGAAGGCAGGCCGAGGAAAAGATGCGCGCCGCCCAGGTTCAGGGGCTTGCGGTTCAGCCTCTGGAAAGCGACAAGGCGATAGATAGGGAAGCGAAATGAAGAAGCGAGCAATCATCGTCGCCGGGCTGTCCGGCATTGCGCTGGGGGGATGCATTCAGGTGAAGGCGCCCGACAAGCCGATCGAAATCAACCTGAACGTCAAGGTGCAGCAGGAAGTCGTCGTGCGCCTGCAACGCGACGCGCAGACGCTGATCCAGAATAATCCGGAGTTGTTCCCGCAATGACACGCAAGATCCTCATGATCGCCGCCGGAGCCGCGGTTGCGCTGGCGAGCGGCCTCGTACTCACCGCTCCTGCGCGCGCGCAGTCGGGCGCGGTCGCCGCCGCGCTCAACGCCGGCACGGTCGGCGAGCAGGCGGACGGCTATCTGGGCGTTGTCGGTTCGGTCGGCGCGGACGTCCGCTCCGAAGTCGATTCGATCAACATCAAGCGCCGGGCGGCCTACACCCAGCTCGCCAGCCAGCGCGGCGTGACGGTACAGGATGTCGCCGCCGCCACCGCTTGCCAGACGCTCGGCCGCCTCAAGCAGGGGCAGGCCTACCGCGTCGGCGGCGGCGCCTGGCAGACGAAGGGCGCAGGCCCGATCGCGCTGCCCGCCTATTGCGCCACGGCGGGCTGATCGGGCAGGGCGTGTGGCGGACTTTCACCCGCCCTTCGTCCGCAGCGGATGGTCCTTCTCTTAGCAGGTTGACTATCCGCCATCCCCTTTCTAAACGGGCCGCGCCTTGACGGGTGCAGCCGCAAGCGCCATGCCGCCGCGACGACAGGTCGCGGAGGATCATCATGGCGGCGGATACACCCGGACAGAACCCGGCAGGGGAGGACGCGCGGATCAGCTCGCTCGAAGAGCGGATCGCACGTGCCGAACATGTCGAAAAGGTCAGGCAGGGGGCGACGGAGCAGCAGGCGGACGACGGGTCTCGCCTCGGCAACCGGGTGCTCGCTGAACTGATCGGCGGTCTTGTCGGCGGTGCGTTGATTGGCTGGGTCTTGGACAAGCTGTTCGACACATCCCCATGGCTTCTGCTCGTCTTCCTCGGTCTCGGGATCGTGGCGGCGTTCAGGAACATCATCAGATTGACGACGGTAAAGCGTCCCGACCAATAGGGGCGCTTTAATCATAGTCCGAAGACGTGAACGTTACAGGGGTCAACGTGGCAGAATCCGGCAAGATCGATCCGATGCACCAATTCGCTATCGAACCGCTGTTCGGTACGGATCATTGGTCGGTCGGCGGCTATAATCTCGCCTTCACCAACAGCGCGCTGTACATGGTGCTGGCCGCCGTGGTGCTGTGGATCTTCGTGATCGGCGGCATGAAGCGCGAGCTGGTGCCGGGCCGCTGGCAGATGGCGGTCGAGTATATGACCGGCTTCATCAAGAACCTGCTGATCGCCAACATCGGCGACAAGGGCCGGAAATACATCCCCTACGTATTCTCGCTCTTCATGTTCATCCTGTTGGCGAACCTCCTGGGCCTGCTGCCGCTCGGACTTTTCGGGCTGCACCCCTTTACCTTCACCAGCCATTTCACGGCTACCGGCGTGCTCGCCATCATGAGCTTCTCGATCGTGCTGATCGTCGGCTTCTGGAAGCATGGTCTGCACTTCTTCTCGCTGTTCGTGCCGCATGGCACGCCGGCGCTGATGGTGGTGCCACTCTTCTTCATCGAACTCGTGTCCTTCATGGTTCGCCCCTTCAGCCTCGGCTTGCGACTGTTCGTCGCCATGACGGCCGGCCACGTGCTGCTGAAGGTGCTGGCGGGCTTCGTCATCAACAGCGCCAACGCCTCGCCGGCGCTGGGTCTGACCGTCGGCACCGCCAGCTTCATCCTGATGATCGGCATCAGCGCGCTGGAGATGCTGGTCGCGGTCATCCAGGCCTATGTGTTCGCGCTGCTGACCTCGGTCTATCTGAACGACGCCGAGAACCTGCACTGAGTTTCGCAATTTCATCAACGTTTTTGACTGTTTAACAAGGGAGTTTACGACATGGACGCAGAAGCCGCAAAGCTGCTCGGTGCTGGCCTGGCCGCAATCGGTGCGGGCATCGCCGCCCTGGGTGTGGGCAACGTGTTCAGCAGCTTCCTGGAAGGCGCGCTGCGCAATCCGGGCGCTGCCGACGGTCAGCAGGGCCGCCTGTTCATCGGTTTCGCCGCGGCGGAACTTCTGGGTCTGCTGGCGTTCGTCATCGCCATGATCCTGGTGTTCGTGGCCTGACACGAATTGGAAGCGGGCGGGGCGGCGTGAGGAGCGCCGCGCCCGCCCGCTCCACCGAATATTTGACCGCCCTCCTACCGGACGGACCCGTAATATGCCTCAAATCGCGCAAATCGCCGATACCTATGCCAGCCAGATATTCTGGCTGCTGGTGACGTTCGGCTTCGTCTTCTTCGTCATTGGCCTGGGCATGGTGCCGAAGGTTCAGGGCACGGCGGACGCGCGCGACGCGAAGATCAGCGGCGATCTGGACGCGGCGAAGGCGGCGTTCGCCCGCGCTGACGAGGCGGAGGCGGATTACCGCACCCGCGACGCCGAAAACCGCGCCGCCGCCCAGGCGGTCGTGGCGAAGGCGAAGGCGGATGCGGCCAAGGCATCGGAAGCGCAGCTTGCCGCTGCCGACGCTGAAGTCGCGACCAAGATCGCTGCGGCGGAAGCACGCATCCAGGCCGCGAGCGACGCGGCGCTGGCACAGATCGAAACCGTCGCCGCCGACGCGGCGCGCGACATGGTGGTGCGCATTTCCGGCGTCGAAGCGTCGGAAGAAGCGGCCCGTAACGCAGTAAAGGCGGCACTGGCCCATGGCTGAGGCAGCAGCACAGCATCAGGGCGACGCGCCCAATCTCGAACAGGCCATCCATGCCGAAGGGCTGGAACCGGTCGGCACCGTCGCCCATGAAGGCGTGGCGCCCCATACCGATCCCAAGGCAGTGGGCATGGACGCGACCGCCTGGGTCAGTCTGGCCATGGCGGTGTTCATCCTGATCCTGCTGGTCAAGAAGGTGCCCGGCCTGATCGGCAAGGCGCTGGATGGCCGCATCGCGCAGATCCGGGAGCAGCTCGCAGAAGCATCGAAGCTGCGCGCCGAAGCCGAAACGCTGAAAGCGGAATATGAGGCGAAGCTCGCCGCTGCGACTGGTGAGGCCGAAGCGATGCGCAAGGCTGCCGAACATGAAGCCGAAGGGCTGATCGCCGACGCACGCGCGAATGCCGAGGCGCTGGTGGTTCGCCGCCAGAAGATGGCGGAAGACAAGATCGGCGCGGCGGAGCGGGCTGCCATTGCCGGCATCCGCGCCAAGGCGGTGAGCGCAGCCACGACGGCCGCCGCCACCCTCATCGCGCAGGGACATGACGCCAGCGCGGACAAGGCGCTGGTGGATCGGGCGATCAACGGTCTCGGCACCGTCAACTGACGGCTTCAACCGATGGCATTAAAGGGTCGATGCGCGCTGTCGCATCGGCCCTTTTGCTGTCCTACAATGCGGCCGGATCGCTACAGGATGAACAGGCGGGGGAAGGCCTGCCGCGTAACATTCGAACGCAAGACGGAAATTTAAAGCCGATTTCTACGGGAAATGGGCGAAGTTAAGCGGGCGGTTTCCTATCGCTCGCCCGCGCCGGATCTCAGTGCGCCAGCGCTTCCACCAGCGCCTTGACCTTCTTCTGCCGCCATTGGGGCAGCGGTGCGATCAGCCAGTAGGCAAGAGGCGTGGGGCTGGCATCCCCCACCTGCCGCACCCGGCCCGATTCCAGATCCGCCTGCGCCAGCAGCAGCGGCACGCGCGCGCGTCCGAAGCCGCTCGCCGCCGCCTCGATCGCCAGCCCCCCGTCCGCCACCCGGATGACGGCCGGTGCGTCGCCTGCGGGGCAGCCCGGCCAGTCGATGCTGTAATCGGGGCCGCCCGCCGCCGCCTCGACTGTCACATAGGCGGCCTCGCCTATCTTCACCCCTTCATGCTCTCCCGGCCCTTCGCTCAGGCGCAGCGCGATGTCCAGATTGGCCTCGGTGAAGTCCAATGCCTCGTCCGCGGCAATGAGCTGGAAGGTCAGGTCGGGCTGCCCGGCAGCATAGGCAGCGAGGCGCGGCTGCAGCCACTTGGCGCTGATGTCGCGCGGCGCGGCGATGGTCAGCGCATTGCTCGACTGCCCCGCCTGCATCGCCCGCACCGCTTCCTCGAACTCCAGGAAGCCGGCGCGGAGCGCATCCAGTCCCGCTTCCGTCTCCGGCGTCAGTTCCAGGCCCTTTGGCGTGCGGCGGAACAGGACCACGCCCAGCATGTCCTCCAGCGCGCGAATCTGCTGCCCCACGGCCGCCGGCGTGACCGCCAGCTCGTCCGCCGCGCGGGTGAAGGACAGGTGCCGCGCTGCCGCGTCCAGCACGCGCAGGCCGTTCAGCGGCAAATGGGTCCGCTTCATTCGGCCACCGCAGGCGCGATCAGGGCGAAATGGGGAATGGCGACACTGAACGTCTCGCCGCCGGCGCCGATCATCCGATAGCTGCCTTTCATCGAACCGGTGGGCGTGTTGAGCGGACAGCCCGACACATAATCATAGCTTTTGCCGGGTTGCACGACCGGCTGTTCGCCGACCACGCCGTCACCCTCCACGCTATGCTGCCCGCCGCGCCCGTCCGTGATGATCCAGTGGCGCGTCAGCAGTTGCACAGGCTCGTCGCCGATATTTTCGATCCGGATATGATAGGCCCAGAACCAGCGGCCCCGGTCCGGCTCCGACTGTTCGGGCAGGAAGGTGACGGCGACATGCACGGTGATGTCCCGCGTGGTCGCATGAAAGGGGAAAAGCGCGTTCACCGCCATGAAATGCGCTCCAATTCCCTCGTCCGTCAACGCCCTATCGCGCGCAGGGCCTGATCAAAGTCGGCGATCACGTCGTCCGGGTCTTCCAGGCCGACGTTGAGCCGCAGCATATCCTCCGTGATGCCGACTTCCAGCCGAGCTGCTTCCGCCATGCCATAATGGGTGGTGGAGGCGGGATGCGTCATCAGCGACCGCGAATCGCCGATATTGTTGCTAATGTCGACCAGCTCCAGCGCGTTGAGCAGGCCGTGCGCCTCCGCTCGCCCGCCGCCGACATAGAGCGAGAAGATCGGCCCGGCCATCGCCATCTGCCGCATCGCAAGGTCATGCGCCGGATGGCTCTCCAGCCCCGGATACAGAACCTTGGGTAGGCGACTTTCGAGGAAGCGGGCGACCTTCAGCGCATTCTCGCTCTGCCGACGGATGCGCAGGTCCAGCGTTTCCAGCCCTTTCAGCACCACCCAGGCGTTGAAGGGCGACAGCGTCGGCCCGGTATTGCGGTGGAAGGGTAGCAGCACGGTGTCGATCCACTCGCGCGTGCCGCACACCGCCCCGGCCAGCACCCGGCCCTGCCCGTCCATCATCTTGGTGGCGCTGTAGGCGACGACATCCGCGCCCAGGTCCATCGGCCGCTGGAGCGCCGGCGTGGCGAAGGCATTGTCGACGACCGTGGTGATGCCCCGCGCCTTGGCGATGGCGCACACAGCCGCGATGTCCACCACGTCCATGGTCGGGTTGGCGGGCGTTTCGAAGAAGAAGACCTTGGTGTTGGGCCTCGCGGCCGCCTCCCATGCGGCGGTGTCATGACCGTCGATGGTGGTGGTTTCGATGCCGAATTTGGGCAGCAGCGTGTCGACCAGCCAACGGCAGGAGCCGAACGCAGCTTTTGCCGCGACCACATGATCGCCCGCCGAAAGCTGGCACAGCAGCGCTGCCGTCATCGCCGCCATCCCTGTCGCGGTGGCGCGGCACGCCTCCGCGCCTTCCAGCAGGGCGATACGCTGCTCCAGCATCTCGACCGTGGGATTTTGCAGGCGGCTGTACGTCATGCCGACCTGCTCGCCGGCGAAGCGCGCGGCGGCATCCTCAGCCCGGTCGTAGCAATAGCCGCTGGTCAGGAACAGGGCTTCGGACGTCTCGCCAAATTCGCTGCGCGCCGTGCCGCCCCGGACCGCCAGCGTCGCCGGCTTCCAGTTGCGCGTGATCTCCGGGTTCTGGCCGCTCTTCCGCTTCATATCGCCTTCCGCATATCCTGATGCACGCGCGGCGTTGCGCCGCCCAATATTTCCGCCATCTGGCTCCTGTCGCCATTACCGCCCGACAGGATAACCGCAACCCGCTTCCCCGCCATCGCCTCCTTTTCTTGGATCAGCGCGGCGAGCGCCACCGCGCCCGCGCCCTCGGCCAGATTGTGGGTGTCTTCCCAATAGATGCGAATCGCCTCGGCTACCTCGTCGTCGGTGACAGCGACAAAGCGGTCGGCGCGCGGCCCGAAATAATCGAGCGCTGCCTGCACTGGCGTACAGACTGCCACCCCGTCGGCAAAGGTGTAGGCGGTCGGGTTGGCGACCAGCCGCCCTTCGTCGAAGCTGCGCTTGGCGGCGTCCACATGGGCGGACACGACGCCGACCACCTTCGTCTTGAGTCCCAGCGCGTCGCGCGCGGCGATGGTGCCGCAGAGCCCCGATCCGCACCCCACCGGCACGTAGACGGTGTCGATGTCCGCCACCGCATCGAACAGTTCCAGGCCGTAGCTGGCGACGCCGCGGACCAGTTCCTCATGATAGGGCGGCACCATGTACAGCCCCTGTTCCTGCGAAAGGCGCATCGCTTCGGCCTTGGCGCTGTCGAAGTCGTGGCCATGTTCGATCAGGGTCGCGCCGAACGCGCGCATGGCGGCGTTCTTTTCCTGCGCATTGCCATGCGGGACAAGGATGGTGATGCCAAGGCCCGCGGCGGTCGCGGCGCGCGCCTGCGCCTGCCCGTGATTGCCGCGCGTGGCGGTGATGATGCCCGAAACGTGCGGGTGGGTACGGCGCAGCCAGTCGATATAGGTGATCGCCCCGCGCGCCTTGAACGCGCCGGTGGGCAGGTGGTTCTCATGCTTCACCCACAGGTCACATCCCGTGCGGGCGGCCAGCAGCGGCCAGGCATATTGCGGCGTCGGCGGCATCTGCGCGTGGACCATGGCGGCGGCGGCGCGGAGCGACGGAAGGGAGAAGTCGGTCATCCCACGCCCCTAGCGATCCCGCCGCGTCACCGACAGGACCGGTGCCGCGGGATTGGACCGGGGCGTTCAGGCCGCGATTCGACGGTCTTTGCCGAGCAGAGGATGAAGATGCGCTTCTTCCCACGCCATCCGTTCGCGCAGTTCGTCCTGCAGCGCGAGGACCGCCTTGCGATAGGTGGGCCAGTCGGTCGCAATCTGCGCCGGCGTCCAGCACTTCACATGCTCGCTGTAGCGCAGGAACAGCGCCACGATGCCGCGATGATGGTCGCGAACCACCTGCTCCTGCTCCGGCGGCAGGTCGGCGCGGGGCAGGGCGCTGGTCATCGCTTCCTCGCGCGCCATATGGTCGCGGAACAATTGGGAAAAGGCGATGCGCTTCTGCGCCAGCGTCGGCATGTCGTCGGGGCTTGCCCCTTCCATCGCCCGAGCGAAATCCAGCATCAGCACGCGCAAGTCGGCATGACCCTGCGTCAATTCGGTTATCATAGATTAAGCGATCCCTGTTTTTACCTAGATCGGCCCGGGCACGATAATCTTTAGCTTTTCCGCGAAATAAAGCGCCTCAAAGCGCCGCAAGCACGGCGTCCGCCATCTCCACGGTGGTCATGGCACCGCCAAGGTCCGC
Organism: Sphingobium olei; assembly: GCF_042678845.1. Lineage (NCBI taxonomy): Bacteria > Pseudomonadati > Pseudomonadota > Alphaproteobacteria > Sphingomonadales > Sphingobiaceae > Sphingobium > Sphingobium olei. The sequence continues at coordinate 22,580 of NZ_JBHTLS010000127.1, forward strand.
CGAGCGCGCGCCGCCCCGCAGCGCACCGGCCACGGCGGCTTCGATCCGGTCCGCCTGTTCGGGCAGGTTCAGCGAGTAGCGCAGCATCATCGCCGCCGACAGGATGGTCGCCAGCGGATTGGCCTTGCCGGTGCCCGCGATGTCGGGCGCGGAACCGTGGATCGGCTCATAGAGGCCCTGATTGCCTTCGTTCAGCGTGGCGGAGGCCAGCATGCCGATGGACCCGACGCACATGCTCGCCTGATCGGACAGGATGTCGCCGAACAGGTTGCCGGTGACGATGACGTCGAACTGGCCTGGGTTACGGACCAGCTGCATCGCGGCATTGTCCACATACATGTGGCTGAGCGCCACGTCGGGATAGTCGGCCGACACCGCGATCACCGTGTCGCGCCACAGCTGGCTCGTTTCCAGCACATTGGCCTTGTCCACGGAGCAGAGCTTGCCGCGCCGCGCGCGCGCCGCCTGGAAACCGGCATGGGCGATGCGGCGGACTTCGGCTTCGTTATAGGACATGACGTCATAGCCTTCGCGCAGACCGTCGGCGGTGGTGCGGAAGCCCTTTTCGCCGAAATAGACGTCGCCATTGGTTTCCCGCACGATCAGCAGGTCGATGGCGGCGGCGACTTCCGGCTTCAGCGCGGATTCGTTCGCCAGTTCGGGGAAGACCTTCGCCGGGCGCAGGTTGGAAAAGAGGCCCAGATGTTTGCGCAGGCCCAGGATCGCCTGCTCGGGGCGAAGGTGCCGCTCCAGCGCGTCGCAATCGGGATCGCCCACCGCCCCGAAAAGGATCGCATCGGCGCGCTTCGCCAGCTCCAGCGTCTCGGGCGGAAGCGGATGGCCGACCGCCTTGTAGGCCGCGCCACCGACCAGCCCCTCTTCATAAGTCAGGCCCGGTATCGCCAGCGCATCCAGCACGCGCTTCGCCTGGGCGACGATTTCGGGGCCGATGCCGTCTCCGGCGAACAGGGCGATGAGCATGTCGTGTTCCTTACCAATCGTGCGGATGGCCTTTTGCGTAAGAAAAGGCTCCGTCGTGCGCGCAGGCCTTTGCAGAACGAACCTGCTTTAGGCAACCGCTCTTTTCAGTCGCTCCACGAGCCGTTCGCGCGCGGCCAGCACGTCGCTGCGCCTTTCGGTGAGGATCGAGCGTTCGAGGAAGAAGCCCGTCAGCCGCAGCCCGTCGATGATCTGCGCCCAGTCGCCCGCGCCGCCCGCCAGCAGGAAGGGGGGGAGGGGCAGCAGCCGCTCCTCATAGCCGAGCGCGCCCGCCCGACTGACCGCCGCCGCGCTACGCGGGCTGACGAAGGCGAGATCGTCCGCGCCGCCGAGCGCCGCGCAGCGCGTGAGATCGAGGCCGAAGCCCAGTTCCGCGAGCAGCAGCAGTTCGTACCGCACCAGCGCCGCCGCCCATCCCCGCGCCGCCGGGGCCGCCTCCACCGCGTCGAGCAGGCCGGAAAAGGCCTGATGCAAGGCAGGGTAGGGCGTTCCTTCGGGCAGGGCGGCGGCGGTCAGGGCGCAGCTCCAGTCGATCGCGGCAGCGGGCAAAGGTTCGGCGTGGAGCGGGGCGCGGCTGTGCGCCAGCTCGACCGTCAGGCCCGCCAATTGCTCGTCGGTGCGGGCGCGGAAATCCGCCTTCACCACATTTCCGGGCATCAGCACCGGCCGCATCGCCCGCGACCTTCCTCCGCGCACATAGCCGGGCAGCAGGCCGTGGTCGGGCGTCAGCAGCCGCGCGATCGCGCCATGTTCGCCATGGTGGCGCACGGCGCAGACGATGGCGGTGGTGGTGAGGGACGGCATCGAGTCGCCTTTTAGATGCGGTTGTTGCCAGGGTCACGCATGGGTCACGCCGCCGAAGTTCACACCATAACAGGGCACGGAAAAGCGACGTTTAGCGGGCAAATCGCGCCTCCGACGCGCCGCCGACGCGTCCGTTACGCAACGGGGACGCGTCGCATGGATCATCGCGATGCACTGGTGACGCGTCGGTAAGGTCACGGGTTGGTCATCGTGGAAGGGCGGGGCGAGGGCGGAACGGCGGTGCGGGAGGATCTGCGTCATCCGACAGGATAGATCAGAGAAAATCCTACATTGGTAGTGGGTTGTTGGGGTGCATTGGCAGGCGCGTGACTCACATCGAGGCGGGCTTGGCGGCGCAACAGCCCTCCCCGCTGCGACTAGCGCGCTGCACGCGCAAGTCTCGCTGCCCCTCCCGCAGGCGGGAGGGGGTATCTGGTGACGGACCAAATGGGGGCCTGCCTTCTGCCTTTCAGGGAGGGGCTGGGGGTGGGTTCGCCGCGCTGGCGGCACTCTGTTCTTACGATGGCAAGCTCGCTGCGCTCGCCACCCACCCCAACCCCTCCCTTGAAAGGGAGGGGCTAAGTCTCCCAGCCGCCCCCCCGCTGTCCACTGTCCTCACCCATGGAAGTAGTCATAGACCTGTTGCGCCACCGCCTTCGACACGCCGGGGGCGCGTTGGAGGTCTTCGAGGGCGGCGTCGCGGACGGCGCGGGCGGTGCCGAAGTGCATCAGCAGCGCCTTCTTGCGGGCAGGGCCGATGCCGGGGACTTCGTCCAGCGAACTGACGGTGATCGCCTTGCTGCGCTTCGCCCGGTGCGCGCCGATGGCGAAGCGGTGGGCCTCGTCGCGCAGGCGCTGGAGGTAGAAGAGGACGGGGTGGTTCAGGGGGAAGGTGACTTCTCGCCCGTCCATCAGGTGGAAGACCTCGCGTCCCTCGCGGCCGTGATGCGGCCCCTTGGCGACGCCGATCATCGTCACGTCCTCGATCCCCATTTCCTCCAGCATCGTGCGGGCGGCCGATAGCTGCCCCTTGCCGCCGTCGATGAGGACGAGGTCGGGCCATTCGCCGCTTTCGCGATCCGGGTCTTCCTTCTGTGCCCGGCCGAAGCGCCGTTCGAACATCTCGCGCATCATCGCGAAGTCGTCGTTCGACGTTTCCGGGTTCTTCATGTTGAACTTGCGATAGGCGTTCTTGCGGAAGCCTTCCGGCCCGGCGACGACCATCGCGCCCAGAGCGTGCGCGCCCTGGATATGGCTGTTGTCGTAGATTTCGATGCGGTCGGGCACGCCCTCCAGCCCGAAAGTCTCGACCATCTCGTCCATGATCCGGCCCTGGCTGGTCGTTTCCGCCAGCCGCCGGTCGAGCGCCTCCACCGCGTTGCGCTGCGCCTGTTTGATGAGGCGGGTGCGGTCGCCGCGCTGGGGGACTTCGATGCGGACACGGCTGCCGACGCGCTCGGTCAGCGCCTCGGCCATCAGCGCGCATTCGGCGGGCTCACGGTCGGTGAGGATCAGCTTGGGCGGCGGCACTTCCTCGTAGAATTGGGCCATGAAGCTCTCCAGCACCTCCTCCGTAGCCACATCGGCGGTGTGGACGGGGAAGAAGCTGCGATGGCCCCAATTCTGGCCGCCGCGGATGAAGAAGGCCTGGATGCACATCGCGCCGCCCTTTTCCGCCAGCGCGAAGATGTCAGCGTCGCCAAGCCCCTCGGCATTGATCGCCTGGCTACCCTGGATGAAGGTGAGCGCCTTGAGGCGGTCACGGATCACGGCGGCCTGCTCGAAGTCCATGGCGTCGGACGCCGACTGCATCGCCGTGCCCAGCTTCTTCTGCACGGCGGTCGACTTGCCGCCCAGGAAATCCTGCGCGTCGCGGACGAGTTCGGCATAGCCGGCTTCATCGATGCGGCCGACGCAGGGGGCGGAGCAACGCTTGATCTGGAACAGCAGGCACGGACGCGAGCGGTTGGCGAAGAAACTGTCGGTGCAGGAGCGCAGCAGGAACAGCTTTTGCAGCGCGTTGATCGTGCGCGTCACGGAACCCGCGCTGGCGAAGGGGCCGTAATAGCGCCCCTTCACCTTGCGCGCGCCGCGATGCTTCTGGACGCGGGGGAAGTCGTGATCCTCGCGCAGGAGGATGAAGGGGAAGCTCTTGTCGTCGCGAAGCAGCACATTGTAGGGCGGGCGGTAGCGCTTGATCAGCTGCGCCTCCAGCAGCAGTGCCTCGGCCTCGCTGTTGGTCGTGACGATGGTCATGCTGCGTGTCTGGGCGACCATGCGCTGGAGCCGCTTGGGGAGGCGGTCGACCTGGGTGTAATTGGCGACGCGGTTTTTCAGCGCCCGCGCCTTCCCCACATAGAGCACGTCGCCGCGCGCGTCCTGCATCCTGTAGACGCCGGGACGGATCGGCAGGGTCTTGAGCACGGTGCGGATCGCCGCCACGCCAGCGTCGATGTCCGGCTGGCTGCCGGTGACGGTGTAGGTCGCCTTGTCTTCGTTGAAGCGGTCGGGGGATTGCGGGCCGGACATGGGCGGAGAGATAGCGCGGCCAGCCTGTTTGGCAATGGCGAGGCTGGAACCGTTCAGTCGGTCGCCGGCTCGGCCAGCAGGTTCATGAGGCGGGTGACGAGGGCGGTGAAGCGGCCTTCGTCCAGTCGTGCGGCGGGATTGTTCCAGCTGGCGCTGACAGCATACCAGCGGCCGTCCAGTCCCTGTGTCAGCAGGTTCATCGCCATCACGCCCGGCTCGCTGCCGCCCTTATAGCCCAGATAGCGCCAGCGCTTCGCATCGGCGGGCGGGATGCCGGGATTGACCGCCATGATCGGCAGGGCGTCGCCGCCATGGCGGCGCAGCCAGTCCAGCAGCCCGATCATGTCGCGCGGGGAGGCGAACCATTCGGCCCCCTCAATGGCGGTCGGAACCTCCGCCACGCTGCCGACATCCACCTGATCGGTGGTCAGGCGGGCGGCCGCTTCTTTCAGCAGCGTGCGCCGCTGGTCGAGCGATCCCGCGACGTAGCGGGCGAGCAGGTCACGATTGGCCGGCATCTTGAGCGCGAAGGCTTCGGCGGTGGTCAGCACCGGCAGCGCGCGTGCCAGATCGGCATGGCCGGTGGCGGGCAGCATGGCGTCCACCTTCTCGCGGTCGAGCGCCAGCAGCAGCGTGTCGGCGGCGCAGTTGTCGCTTTCGGCAACCATCGCGGTCGCCAGGCTATGTAGCGTCATCGGTGCCTGGTCGGGCCATCCCGCAAGCCGGCCGGAAAAGCTCTTGGGACCGAGCGGCAGGACATCGCTCCAGCGCCTTTCGCCTGCCGCCGTGGCGCGGCTTGCTTCGGCAAGGATCAGTAGCTTGAAGCTGGACGCGATCGCCATCTGCGCGTCCGCGCGATAGGTGTGGATCGAGTGCGGTCCGCTGTCGTCCAGCCTCGCCACGGCGAAGGCCGTCGCGCCGGGCAGGGCCTCGATCTCGGCCGCAACCTTGTCCAGCGTGTCGTTCGCCGCTTTCACGCCCACCACATGCAGGCCGACGACCGGGTTGGGTGCTTCCGGCGCGACGACCAGCGAGAAGCCGACAGTGGCGCGCTCGTAGCGGATTTCCACCTGTCCTGCCGTAGGGCTGGATCGGGTGACGGCACCTACGGCGAGCGGCTTGCCATGCGCGGCGCGCAATTCGGCCGCGACCGCGCGCCATCGGTCGAGCGGCACCGCGTCCAGGAACAGGCTGGAGAAGAAGGCGTGTTCCCCGCCCGGCGCGGACAGGATGCCCAGCAACTGTTCGGCGCGCATCCGATAGGCGGGGTCGGACCCGGCGCGCGAGGGGGAGGGGATGAGCGACATGGCCAGCAGGATCAGGGCCGCCGCCAATTGCCTCACGCGTCGATCGCTTCCTCGTCCACCGCCGCCGCATTTTCCTGAATGAAGGCGAAGCGGTGCGCCGGGTTGGTGCCCATCAGCCGGTCGACCAGTTCGCGCACCTGCTGCCGGTCCTCGATATCGTCGGGCAGGGTGATGCGGATCAGGCTGCGGGTCTTGGGGTCCATGGTGGTTTCGCGCAGCTGCATCGGGTTCATTTCGCCCAGCCCCTTGAAGCGGCTGACGTCGACCTTCTTGCCCTTGAACTCGGTGCGCATCAGCTCCTCGCGATGCGCGTCGTCCTTGGCGTAGAGGCTCTTGCCGCCCGCAACGAGGCGGTAGAGCGGCGGCTGCGCGAGATAGAGATGCCCGCGCCGCACCAGTTCCGGCATTTCCTGGAAGAAGAAGGTCATGAGCAGCGTGGCGATATGTGCGCCGTCCACGTCCGCGTCGGTCATGATGACGATGCGTTCGTAGCGCAGGTTGTCCGGGTTGCAGTCCTTGCGCGTGCCGCAGCCGAGCGCGAGGATCATGTCCGCGATTTCCTGGTTCGCCAGGATCTTGGCGGTGTTCGCGCTGGCGACGTTCAAAATCTTGCCGCGCAGGGGCAGGATCGCCTGCGTCTTGCGATCGCGCGCCTGCTTGGCGGAACCGCCGGCGCTGTCGCCTTCGACCAGAAAGATTTCCGCGCCTTCCGGGTCGTCGTTGGAACAGTCGGTGAGCTTGCCGGGCAGGCGCAGCTTGCGGCTGTTGGTCGCGGTCTTGCGCTTGACCTCCTTCTCCTGCTTGCGGCGGAGACGCTCGTCCATGCGGTCGATCACATAGGCGAGCAGCGCCTTGCCCCGGTCCATATGGTCGGTGAGGAAATGGTCGAAATGATCGCGCACGGCGTTTTCCACGAGGCGCGCGGCGTCGGGGCTGGTCAGGCGATCCTTGGTCTGGCTCTGGAACTGGGGATCGCGGATGAAGACGGACAGCATGATTTCCGATGACGTCATGATGTCGTCGGCGGTGATGTCCTTCCCCTTCTTCTGCCCGACCAATTCGGCAAAAGCGCGGATGCCCTTCACCAGCGCGGCGCGCAGCCCCGCTTCATGCGTGCCGCCATCGGGCGTGGGGATGGTGTTGCAATACCAGCTATAGCTGCCGTCCGACCAGAGCGGCCAGGCGACCGCCCACTCGACGCGTCCGGCGGTGCCGGGAAAATCCTGATTGCCGGAAAAGAAGACGCTGGTGGCGCATTCCCGGTTGCCGACCTGTTCCTTCAGATGATCGGCAAGGCCGCCGGGAAACTGGAAGACGGCTTCGGCGGGCGTATCGTCCGTGATGAGTTCGGGCGCGCATTTCCAGCGGATTTCGACGCCCGCGAACAGGTAGGCCTTGGACCGGGCGAGGCGATAGAGGCGGGCGGGCTTGAACTTCTGCTCGCCGAAAATCTCCGTATCGGGAATGAAGCTGACCAGCGTGCCGCGCCGGTTGGGGGCAGCGCCGACCTTCAGCAGGTCGGTCTGCGGCAGGCCGCGCGAAAAGCTCTGGCGGAACAGTTCCTTGTTGCGCGCGACCTCCACCACCGTCTCGGTGGACAGCGCGTTGACCACGCTCGCGCCCACGCCGTGCAGGCCGCCCGAGGTAGCATAGGCCTTGCCCTCGAACTTGCCGCCGGAATGGAGCGTGGTCATGATGACTTCCAGCGCCGACTTGCCGGGGAATTTGGGATGCTCGTCGATCGGCATGCCCCGGCCATTGTCGACGATCGTCAGCCTGTTGCCTGCCTCCAGCGTCACCTCGATGCGCGTGGCGTGGCCGGCGACCGCCTCATCCATGCTGTTGTCCAGCACTTCGCTCGCCAGATGGTGCAGCGCGCGCTCATCGGTGCCGCCGATATACATGCCAGGGCGGCGGCGGACCGGCTCAAGTCCTTCCAGCACCTCGATGGTGGAGGCGTCATATTGCGGCGTGGGCGATGCGTTGGCGGCGAACAGATCTTCGGACATGCCGGAAAGCTATAAGGCGCGCGGGTCTGCGTGCAAGCGTTCCGAAATCGCGACGACAGCAATGATATGTCACAAAGGGCAATGAAACAAATGCCGTAGCCGAAACGTTAGCGGGGCGACCGTGGAGGATAGACATCCCCATCAGGCGAGGAGACGTGTTTAATGAAGACCTTAGCAATCGCCCCGATCGGCGCCACCCTGGCCCTTATGCTGGCTGCCCCCGCCGTCGCGCAGGACAGCGGCCCCGTCGATTGGACCGGCCCCTATGCGGGCGTTTCCTTCGGCAAGACCTGGCAGAAGAATGACGGCGACGAACATCTCCGCTTCGACACGAACCGGGACGGCAACTATAATGACGTGATCCGCACCGCGTCCGGCGCGAACGCCTTCTCGCCCGGCACCTGCGGCGGCGCAGCGCGCGGGCCGACGCCCGCCAGCGGCTGCAACTCGGACAAGAACGCCATCAGCTGGATGGGCCATATCGGCTATGATCGCCAGTTCGGCAGCATCGTTGCCGGCGTCGTGGCGGAAGGCGGTCAGGCGTTCATCGACGACAAGGTGAGCGAATTTTCGACCACCCCGGCCTTCTACACCATGCGCCGCAAGATCGACTGGAACGCCAATCTTCGCGCGCGCCTCGGCTATACCACGCCGGGCGGCATCATGCCCTACATCACCGGCGGCCTGGCCTATGCGCAGGTGCAGAATTATTTCCGCACCAGCAACACCGCCAACAGCTTCACGCCGGTGGACGCGGAAGAGGATGCCTGGGGCTGGACCATGGGCGGCGGCGTCGAAGCGAAGGTCGCGCCCAACTTCTCGATCGGCGCGCGCTATCTGTGGACCCGTTACAATGTCGGCGATTATCGCGTCGATGTGGGCCAGGGCACCGCGCCCGCGACCAATCCGTTCGTGCTGACGGGTGGCGCCAGCATCAATCGCGGCGACAAGTTCGATACGCAGAGCCTGATGGTCACCACCAGCTTCCGCTTCTGATCGCCGGAAGCCTGGACCAAAGAAAGAGGCCGGTCCCGATGGGGGCCGGCCTCTTTCTTTTTGGCTTGATCGGATCGTTCAGCGGACGCGCGGACCGCCGAAGGGAAGCGGCGGGGGCGGGCGGCGGGTGCCGCGCGGCAGCTGTGCCTGATAGGCGCGGCCGCAATGCTCCACGCAATAGGGGAAACCGGGGTTCACCGCCTCGCCGCAGAAATGGAAGTCCGGCTCGCCCGGATGACCCATCGGCCATTTGCAGATGCGTTCGGTCAGATCGAGCAGGCTGGTCTTGCCGGCAATCTCCGGGCTGGGCTTGGCCGGAACCAGCCGGCGCGGCGGCGCGGGCGGAATCGGTGCCTGCTGATCGCCCGGACCCTGACGCAGGAAGCCGCCGGGGCCGACCGAGATGATGCGCGGCTGCGGCGCGGGCGCGGGCGCGTCTTCGGCCGGCGCAGCGGATGCGGGAGCGGAAGGTGCGGCCGGTGCCGGAGCAGGCGCGCGAACCGGGGCGGCTGCGGGCGCCGGAGCGGCGGCGCGCGGCGTTTCAGCTTCTGTCGCGACGGGGGCGGGCTTGCGCGGGGCAGGCGCGGCCTTCTTGGGCGTCTCGTTCGCCTTCACCGGCGACGGGCGCGATTGTAGGCCCAGCCGGTGGGCCTTGCCGATCACCGCGTTACGGCTGACCCCGCCAAGTTCATCCGCAATCTGGCTGGCGGTCAGGCCGCGTTCCCACATCGCCTTGAGCTGATCGATACGCTCCTCGGTCCAGGACAATGAAAAACTCCTCACAAATCTGGTGTGGCTTCCTATATGGGGAAGCAGCCACGCAGGTTCAAATCGCCGGACCTGACCCTCTTGCAGCACAACGGACCAGCCGATAGTCGATCCTCCCATGAACGACCAGCCAAAAATTACCCTCGACGCTGCCACCGCGACGCCGCTGCCGCCCTTCGCCGAACCGGGGGTGCCGCAGATCCGCAACATCAACTGGGCGGGCACTTGGGCGCTATACCGGAAGGAGGTGCGCCGCTTCATGAAGGTGCAGCTCCAGACGGTGTGGGCGCCGGCCATCACCACGCTGATGTTCCTCATCATCTTCATCGTGGCGCTGGGGGGAAGCGGACGGACCGTTAGCCTGCGCGGGGAGGCGGTGCCCTTCGCCGATTTCATCGCGCCGGGCCTCATCATCATGGGCATGATCAACGCCTGCTTCGCCAATGCCAGCTTCTCGCTGATGGTGGGGAAGGTGCAGGGAACGTTGGTCGATTATCTGATGCCGCCCATCTCGGTTGGGGAATTGCTGTTCGCGCTGGTCGCCTCTTCGGTGACGCGCGCGCTGTTCGTGGGCTGCGCGCTGTGGCTGGCGATGGTCGCCTGGCCGGGCGTGCACGTGACGCCAGCGCATCTGTGGGCAGTCGTCTGGTTCGGGCTGCTGGGCACCAGCTTCATCGCCTTCCTGGGTGTGCTGACATCGATCTGGGCGGAAAAGTTCGATCATGGCGCGGCGATCACCAATTTCGTGATCGGGCCGCTGGCGCTCTTGTCCGGCACCTTCTACTCGATCGACCGGCTGCCGCCCTTCTTTCAGGGGATCAGCCACGCCAACCCCTTCTTCTACATCATTTCGGGCTTCCGCTACGGCTTCGTCGCGGCGGCGGACACGAATGTCGTGGTCGGCAGCAGCGTGCTGGTGGCGCTCAACCTATTGCTCGGCGGGCTATGCTATGTGCTGTTGCAGCGGGGCTGGAAGATCAAGGCCTGACAGGTCAGGTGAAGGCGGCGAACAGCGGCACGGCGAGGTTCATCGCCACCAGGATCGCAGCCGCCTTCAGCCAGTGACGCCATTGCGGCGCGCCGGCCCCCGCGTCGTCCGTCCACCAGGGCCATTCGATCATCCATCCGTCCTTCCGCTTGTCAGCCACCGCCCTAGCAACGCCGCGCCGTTCAGGCGATAGTTACCTATTCCTGTCACAGCGTCCGGCAAGGACGATCGCATCTGACGAAGGAAGACGATGAAGGTAGCGCTGGTGTTCGGGACACGGCCCGAAGCGATCAAGATGTTTCCCGTGATCCATGCGCTGCGCGGCCGTGCCGGGATCGACGTGCGCGTGATCGTGACGGCGCAGCATCGCGGGCTGCTGGATCAGGTGTTGGAGATCGCCGGCGTCGTGCCGGACATCGACCTGGACGTCATGGTGCCCAACCAGACGCTCGACGGGCTGACGGCGAAGCTGATCGTCGAACTGGGCAAGGCGTTCGACGCGGAGAAGCCCGATCGCATCCTCGTCCATGGTGATACGCTTACCACCATGGTGGCGAGCCTTGCGGCCTATTACCGCAAGATTCCGGTCGGTCATGTCGAGGCGGGCCTGCGCAGCGGCGACATCCACCATCCCTGGCCCGAGGAAGTGAACCGCCGCGTGGTCGCCTGCATCGCGGACATGAACTTCGCCCCGACCCAGGCGGCGGAGGACGCGCTGCTCAGCGAGAACCGCGAAGCTGCGAGCATCCACATCACCGGCAATACCGTGATCGACGCGCTGCTTGCGACGCGCGACCGGGTGCTGGCCGACCCAAGGCTGGCGAGCGGGCTCGACGATCTCGCCGCGCGCTTCGCCGGCAAGCGCATCGTTGCCGTCACCAGCCACCGGCGCGAGAATTTCGGCGGCGGGATGGAGGCGATCGCCCGATCGATCGCGGACATCGCCGCGCGGCCGGACGTGGCCGTGATCTTTCCGGTCCACCCCAATCCCAATGTCCGCCCGGTGATGGACGCGGTGCTGGGCAACCTGCCCAACGTCGCCATGATCGAGCCGCTCGACTATCCCCATTTCGTGCGATTGCTGGATATGTGCCATCTGGTCCTGACCGATAGCGGCGGCGTGCAGGAGGAGGCGCCCTCGCTCGGCAAGCCGGTGCTGGTGATGCGCGAGACGACCGAGCGGCCGGAGGGCGTGGCGGCAGGGACGGCGAAGCTGGTTGGCACGGACCGCGCGTTGATCGTGCAGGAGGTGTTGGCATTGCTGGACGACGAGGACGCTTACTTGGCGATGGCGCGCGCGCATAATCCCTTTGGGGATGGCAAGGCGGCGGAGCGGATCGCGGATGTCGTGGCGGCAGCATTATAAACGCGACATGGCTTCCCCCACCTGCTAGCAGCTATCCATCGCCGCGAACTTCCGCCTGCAAGCCTTCGCTCCGACAGAGAGACCACCGCGCTCCCGCTTGCCAAAGCATGGAGCGTCGCATGTCGCCTATTTCTTATGTCCTCCCGGTCGTGGCGCTTTCCGCATGAGCCGGGCGATCAACGTCAACGCCAGCGTCGCCGATGTGGAAGCGCTGTGCGCGCGCCATGGGATCGCCATTTCGGTCATCGAGCCGCTGACATCGGGCGGGACACGCGTGGTCTTGCTGAACCCCGACGGGGCGGAACGGGTCCGCACGCTGATGAAAACGAAGATCATCACCGCCGCGGTCGTGCGGTCGCCCATGCACATGGCGCGACAGCCGGCTCCGCGATACCGCTAGGGCGGATAGACATTCAGCCCTGGCGGCCTGCAAATGGCGGCTTTCCGAGCTTCCGGTGCTCACGTACTTTTAGTACGCTGCGCTCCGGGTCTCGAAAACCCACCATTTTCGTCACGCCATCATCTGAATATCTATCCGCCCTGTATTCGTCTCACCTTCGAGGCAGTCGTTACCGAAATCTTCAGCATTTCCGGGCAGGAGGTTGGTCGTATTTCAGCGGCCATAAGGACCATCCATGCCCGTCGACACCAAGCAGAAGGTTTCCGTCATCGGCCTTGGCTATATCGGCCTGCCGACTGCTGCGCTGATCGCGCGGGGCGGGGCGCAGGTGGTCGGCGTGGATGTCAGCGCGCATGTGGTCGAGACGGTCAATTCGGGCCGCGTCCATATCGAAGAGGTCGATCTCGACGGCCTGGTGCAGGGCGTGGTCGCGCGCGGCAATCTGCGCGCCAGCCTTGAGGTCGAGGAAAGCGACGTCTTCATCATCGCGGTGCCGACCCCGGTGGCGGAGGATCGTGCGCCCGACATCTCCTATGTCCTGAAAGCGGCGCGCACCGTCGCCCCGGCGCTCAAGGCCGGCGACACCGTGATCCTCGAATCCACCTCGCCGGTCGGCACGACGGAAGCGATGCGCGACCTGTTCGCAGAGCTGCGTCCTGACCTCAGGATGCCGGGAACCGGCGTCGCGGGCGACATCGCCATCGCCTATTGCCCGGAGCGCGTGCTGCCGGGTCGCATCCTGGTCGAGCTGATCGACAATGACCGCTGCATCGGCGGCATCACGCCCCGTTGCGCGCGCAAGGCGCTGGGCTTTTATCGCCAGTTCGTGCGCGGCGCCTGCATCACCACCACCGCCCGCGCGGCGGAGATGGTGAAGCTGGTCGAAAACAGCTTTCGCGACGTCAACATCGCCTTCGCCAACGAATTGTCGGTGATTGCGGAGAATATGGACATCGACGTGTGGGAGGTGATCCGGCTCGCCAACCGGCATCCGCGCGTCAACATCCTCAATCCCGGGCCAGGCGTCGGCGGCCATTGCATCGCGGTCGACCCCTGGTTCATCGTCCATGGCGATCCGCAAAACGCCCGCATCATCCGCACCGCGCGCGAAGTGAACGACGGCAAGACCGACCATGTGGTCGCGAAAGCCTCCGACCTGATCGATGATTTTGCGCAAGAAGACGTCGCCTGCCTTGGCCTCGCCTTCAAGGCCAATATCGACGATTTCCGCGAAAGCCCCGCGGTCAAGGTGGCCGCGCGCCTCGCCCGCCGCTACGGTCGCCGGATCAAGCTGGTGGAGCCCTATGCCCACGACCTGCCGATGGACTTTGCCGGCACTGGCGCTGAGTTGATCGATCTCGATACGGCACTGGAACAATGCGGCGTGTTCGTCATTCTTGTCGATCATGACATGTTCAAATCGGTCCCCGTCGACGAGCGCGCCGACAAGGCGGTCTATGACACGCGCGGCATCTGGCCGGACCAGCCGCGCCGCATTGCGCAGTTCGCGCCGGATCGCCTCGCCGTCTGACGGCAGGGCGGCAGGGCCACGCCCGTTCGGCTCGGTCCATCCTATCCCAGGTTGCCATTCGCCTGCCGCCCCGTTACCCCGCCGCCTGGAACGGACTGTCACGGGGCGGGAGTGCGGATGAACCGCCGGAACGGCATTACAGGGACTATGGCGGTCCTGCTGGCCTGCGTCCTGCTGGGCGCATGCGCCACGGTGGAGGATGCGCCGCGTGGAGAGGCCGCCTACGCCGCCATCCCGCCCGCGCCGGCCGTGGGTATGGAGTATCGCATCGCGCCCGACGATGTGCTGCGCATTCAGGTCTATCATGAGCCCGAGCTTTCGCTGGAGGATGCGCAGGTCAGTGCCGCGGGCATGATCCGCATGCCGTGGATCGGCGACGTCCCGGTGGCGGGCCTTACCACCTCCGAAGCGTCCGACGTCATCGCCGGGCGGCTGGGGCAGCGCTACCTCGTGTCGCCGCAGGTGACCTTGTTCGTGAAGAAGGCAGTCAACCGCCGCGTCACCGTGGATGGCGAGGTTCGCGAGCCGGGGCTGTATCCGTTCGAGGGTCGCATCCTGCTGTCGCAAGCCGTGGCGATGGCCAAGGGGCCGACGCGGCTCGCCGGGCTCGACAAGGTGGTGGTCGTGCGGACCATGGATGGGCAGAGGCAGGCCGCCATGTTCGACCTCAGCGCCATCCGCAAGGGCGAGGCGGCCGACCCGGAAATCCTGCCGGGCGATCAGGTGATCGTCGGCCTGTCGCGGGCGAAGGCGATCCTGGGCGGGGCGTTGCTGGCGATCCCGGCGCTGGCGACCGGCTTCATCGCGCTGGATGGGGGGCGGTGATGGACGCGACCCTGCCCGACGCCGCCCGCTCCTATGGCTGGAACCGCGTGTTCGCGGACCGGATACGCCATGCCGGATCGGTGCTGCGCCGCCATCGCATCATCCTGTTCGTCACGCTGGCGCTTTGCCTGCTTGCGGGCGCGCTCTTCATCCTGCTGTCCACGCCCAATTATCGCGCCACGGCGTCCGTGGAGGTCGAGGATGTGCCGGCGGGCGCAGCCGGTGCCGGCAGCGCACAGCGCGCCGCGACGCCCGGCGACATCGAAGCGCTGATGCAGACGGAGCTGGAAGTGCTGAAAAGCCGCGCACTGGCCGAGGATGTGGCTCACTCGCTGGCGCTGGTCGGCACGCCGACCTTCTTCCGTGGCATGGGCGAGACGGGGCCGACCCAGGGCAAGGGCAGCCTGTCCCAGCGCCAGGTCGAACAGGAGAGGGTGATCCAGCTCCTCCGTGACCGGCTGCAGGTCGAACTGCCGGGCAAGTCGCGCGTGCTGCGCATCAGTTTCGTCAGCGCCGACCCCGTGCTGTCGGCCCGGATCGCCAATGCCTATGCCGACAGCCTGATCCGCGCCGACCTGAAGCGCGGGTTCGATTCCGGGGTGCAGGCGCGCCGCTTCCTGCTGGGCGAACTTGACGGCGCGCGCAGTGATCTGGCGCGGGCCGAGCGCGATCTGGCGGTCTATGCGACACGGAACGGTACGCCCGAGCCAGAGGGCGACAGCCAGGCCGCGCCCCAGAGCAGCGTCGGCGAAAGGCTGGCGCAGCTCAACGGTTTCCGCGCGCAGGCCGTGGCGGAACGCATTGCCGCGCAGAAGCGGTGGGAAAGCGCCCGCCGCGCCAGCGTGGACAGCCTGCCGGACGTACTGGCCAACGGCGCGATGCAGCAGATCATGGCCGCGCGCGCGCAGGCCCGCGCCGCCATCGCAGAGGAGAGGCAGTTCCGCAAGGATGCCCATCCCGAAATGCGGGAGGCCCGCGCCCGACTCGCCGCCCTCGACGATCAGGCGGATGCCATGGCGAACAGCATCCGCGCCTCCATGCGCGAACAATATGAGGTCGCGGTCAGGGGCGAGGAACAGATTGCGCGGGAAATAGCGGCGCTGGAACGGCAGGCCAAGGCCGAACAGGGCCGCGATGTCCAACTCGGCATCATGCAGCGCTCCGTCGACACCTACCGGATGCTGCACGACAGCCTGTTGCAGCGCTATCGCGACATGGCGTCGCAGGCGGGATTCCAGGCGGGACGCATCCAGCCGCTGGATCGCGCGGCGGTGCCGGACGAACCTTTTTCCCCGCGCATCGGCATCATCCTGCTGGTCGCGACGCTGGGCGGGCTGGCGCTCGGCCTGGTGCTGGTGGTGATCCGGCACATCTTCGACGACGCCGTCACGTCTGCCGACACGCTGGCCGAACGGGTCGACCTGCCCCTGCTCGGCGCGGTGCCGGTGACGGGAGACAGTCCGCAGCCGCCGGAAATCTTCACCCCCATCGCCTCCTCGCTGCTGCTTGCCACGACCGGCGGGCTGCCGCGCTCGATCCTCGTCACCAGCGCGCAGGAAGGGGAGGGCAAGTCGCTGACGCTGCATGCGCTTTCGCTGGCGCTCGCCGGCCTTGGCAAGTCGGTGCTCGTGGTGGACGCGGACATGCGCCGTCCGGTGCAGCATCGCCTGTTCCGCGTTGCGCCGGGCCGAGGCATCGCGGAAGTGCTGACCGGACAGGCGCGGGCGGCCGACGCGATCGTGGAAACCGGAACGCCCGGCGTGTCGCTGCTGCCCTGCGCCGTCCTTCCGCCCAACCCGGCCGAATTGCTGGCGACGCCGGCGCTCGACGTGCTGCTGGCGGAGGTGGCGGGAAGCTATGACGTCGCGCTGATCGACGCGCCGCCGATCCTGGGGCTCAACGACGCGCCGCTTCTGGCGGAAAAGGCGGAGGCCAGCCTGCTGGTGGTCGAATGGGGACGAAACCATCATGGCGGGCTGCGCACGGCGGCCGAAAGGCTGCGGCGTTCAGGCACTGCCGTTATCGGCGCGATCCTGACCAAGCAGCAGGGCCGGGCGCTGGACTATGATTATCACAGAGGCGGTTAGGACCGCGCCGCGCTCCGCGTGAAATCAGGCGCGGGTCAGCAGACCTTCCACCAGTCCCTTGAAGAGGCGTGCGCCGTCGGTCGATCCATGCGAAGGTTCGATCACCCGTTCGGGATGCGGCATCATGCCCAGCACGTTGCCGCCCTCGTTCAGGATGCCGGCGATGTTGCGGGCCGACCCGTTGACCGGCTCGGCATAGCGGAGCGCCACGCGCCCTTCGCCTTCCAGCCGGTCGAGCGTGGCATCGTCGGCGAAATAATTGCCGTCATGATGCGCGACGGGGAAATGGATCTGCTCGCCCGCTTCATACAGGCTGGTGAAGGCGCTTTGCGCATTCTCCACCGTCAGCGCGACGTCGCGGCACACGAAATGGCCGCCCGCATTGCGCAGCAGCGCGCCGGGCAGCAGCCCGCTTTCGGTCAGCACCTGAAACCCGTTGCAGACGCCCAGCACGAAGGCGCCGCGATCGGCCGCCTTCGCCACCGCCTGCATCACCGGTGATCGCGCCGCCATCGCGCCGGAACGCAGATAGTCGCCATAGGAGAAGCCCCCCGGTACGCCGATCAGGTCGATATCGTCGGGAAGCTCGGTGTCGCGGTGCCAGATCATGGCGGGCTTCGCACCGGTCGCAGCCTCGAACGCCACCGCCAGATCGCGGTCGCAATTGCTGCCCGGAAAGACGATGACGGCGCTTTTCATGACTCAGCCCACCTTTTCGATGCGGTAATTTTCGATCACCGTGTTTGCCAGCAGCTTGCGGCACATGGCGTCGATATCCTCGTCGCTGGTGCCGTCATCGAGGTCCAGCTCGATCAGCTTGCCCGCGCGCACATCGTTGACGCCGCCAAAGCCCAGCCCTTCCAGGGCATGATGGATCGCCTTGCCCTGCGGATCGAGCACACCGCCCTTGAGGGTGACGAAGATGCGGGCTTTCATCGGGCGGAGACTCCTTGGTATCGGGCATGAACCGGCCGTGCGGCGCGGAGATCGATAATGCCGCACCCCCTAGGCGCGTGGCCGCGCGGAGGCAAGCCATTATGCGGCGTCTGCGCGGCGCCCGCATCCGCCATTCTCATTGCGCGGCGGATCGCCTAAGCGCCACCTCATGAGTCCCGATATCGTCTACATCGTCTACGCGATCGTCGCGGTCATCCTGTCCGGCCTGGCGAAGGGCGGTTTCGCCGGCGTCGGCGCGCTTGCCATGCCGATCATGGCGATCGGCGTCGATCCGGTGCGGGGCGCGGCGATCCTGCTGCCGATCCTGATCCTGCAGGACGCGGTCAGCGTCTGGGCGTTCCGAAGGAGCTGGGACGCCGCGGTGCTGAAGGTGATGCTGCCCGGCGCGGCGATCGGCATTGCGATCGGCTGGCTGTTCGCGGCGCAGGTGTCGGAAGTGGCGGTGCTCGGGGCGCTGGGCGTCATATCCGTGCTGTTCGGTTTTCAGCGCCTGTGGGTGGAACGCGGCAATGCCGTGGTGCTGCCGTCCAACGCGCCGGGTTGGGTGGGCGTCCTCTTCGGCATCGCCAGCGGCTTCACCAGCCAGATCGCCCATGCCGGGTCGCCGCCCTTCCAGATGTATGTCCTGCCGCGCAAGCTGCCGCGCGACACGCTGATCGGCACGACCGCCATCGCCTTCGCCGTCATGAACTGGATGAAGGTGCCCGCCTATGCCGCGCTCGGCCAGTTCACGCGAACGAACCTTTTGTCCACGGCGATGCTGGTGCCGGTGGCGGTGGCGGCGACCTTCGCCGGCGTGTGGCTGGTCCGGCGCGTGGACGCCGCCCGCTTCTACACGCTGATCTATATCCTCATGATCCTGCTGGGTCTGAAGCTCGTCGTCGATGCCGCGATGGCCTGACATGAAAAAGGCCGGCTTTGCGGCCGGCCTTTTCGCTTATTCCTTCTCGCGCTTCTTGCGATGGGTGTCGAGGTCGAGGACGGTGGTGTCCAGCCCCTCGGGCAGCAGGCCCAGCCGCCGCGCGACCTCCTGATAGGCCTCCACTTCCCCGCCCAGGTCGCGACGGAACCGGTCCTTGTCCAGCTTCTCGCCGGTGTTCATGTCCCACAGGCGGCAGCCGTCCGGGCTGATCTCGTCGGCCAGGATGATGCGGCTGTAATCGCCGTCGTACAGGCGGCCGAATTCCAGCTTGAAGTCGATCAGGCGGATGCCGATGCCGGCGAACAGGCCGCACATGAAATCGTTGATGCGGATCGCCATGTCGGCAATGTCGTGCATCTCCTCCTGCGTGGCCCAGCCGAAGCAGGCGATATGCTCCTCGGACACCAGCGGGTCTCCCAGCGCATCGTCCTTGTAGCAATATTCGATGAGGGTGCGGGGCAGCTGCGTGCCTTCCTCGATGCCCAGCTTCTTGCTGAGCGATCCGGCTGCGACGTTGCGCACCACGACCTCGATCGGCACGATCTCCACCTGGCGCACCAGCTGTTCGCGCATGTTGAGGCGGCGGATGAAGTGGGTGGGGACGCCAATCTGGCCGAGCAGGGTGAAGATATGCTCGGAAATGCGGTTGTTCAGCACGCCCTTGCCGGAAATCGTGCCCTTCTTCTGCGCGTTGAAGGCGGTGGCGTCATCCTTGAAATATTGGATGATCGTGCCCGGTTCGGGGCCTTCGTAAAGGATCTTTGCCTTGCCTTCGTAGATTTGCCGGCGACGGGCCATGCGCGTTCCTGTCTTTTTCTTCAAAAACAATGCGCCCCGGCAACGCGAATCGGAAAGGATCAGCGGGTGCCGGGGCTGTCAGCGCGGCCCATAGAACAAAGTAGGACAGGGTGCAACGAAGCCGTCAGGCAAGGCCCTTGGTCCTGCGGAACTGGTCGTAGAGGCCAAGGAAGCGGTCGATGTCGGCCTTGCTCATGAAATAGGGGGTGGCGAGCCGCAGCTTGCTGGGGTTGCCGCCGCGGATGCGGACCTTGTGATTGGTCCACAGCCAGTCCTGCAACTCCATGCGCTGCACGCCCGGCACGTTTACGGTCGCGATCGCGCCGCGCAGATAGGGGTCGGGCGAGGTCCAGCTTTCCGCGCCGCGCTCCATCATACCGGCATGGATATAGTCCGCCAGCATCCGCCCGCGCGCCTCGATCCGGTCCATGCCGATCTGGTCGGCGAGCGCGATCGCGGCGTTGAGGCCCATCAGCGTCGGGATGCACGACGAGCCGATCTGCATGTAGCGATCGGCCATGCGGGTGGGGTCGTCATAGCCGCCGGTCGCGATCGTGTTCCACACCCTGTCCATAACTGACTTGTCGCGCAGGTAGAGGAAGCCCGTCCCCTTTGTCGCGAACAGCCATTTGTGCATCGATCCGGTATAGATGTCGCAGCCGATGTCGTTGAGGTCGACCTTTATCATGCCGGGCGCGTGGGCCCCGTCGAAGGCGGAGACGATCCCCTTCGAGCGGGCGAGGGCGGCGATCTCCTTCGCCGGCAGGACGACGCCGGTGGCGGTGCTGATATGGCTGACGAAGATGATCCGCGTTCTGGGCGTGATCGCCTCGTTTATGCGGTTCAATATTTCGGCGGCGTTCTTGGGCGGCTTGGGCAGGGCGAATTTCTTGACCACCACGCCGTAGCGCCGCTGGCGCAGCATCCAGGGCATCTCGCCCGATCCATGTTCCTCGTCGCTGATCAGCACTTCGTCGCCGGGCTTCATGTCGAAGCCGTTGGCGACATAGCTGTTCGCCTCGGTGCAGTTGCGCAGGATCGCCATCTGTTCGGTCCGCGCGCCCATGAAGGCCGCGAAGGGCGCGCGATACTCCTCCCATGGGCCGTAGCCCCAGATCGGATAGTCTTCCGATCTCGCCTGCGTCATCCGCTCGGTGTCCATGAAGCCGTCGAAGATCGCCTTCAACACCGGGCGGGGCGATGACCCGACGGTGCCGACGTTCAGGTTGACGACGTCGGTCGGGATCAGGAACTGGCCGCGCAGCGCCTTCCAATAGCCGTCCGGATCCTTGCCGAACATGTCGCTTGCAGGCAGGGGGAGGCTGCTCAGCGCCTCCGCACCCAGCGGCGTGGCGATGGAGGCGGCAGCCGCGCTGCCAAGGAAGGAACGGCGGTCGAGCATCGGAACTCCTCGGGCGACAGGGCGACGAGCCGGAACGGCTTTTCCTGACAACGATGCAAAGCGGAAAATCCGCCTGCGCGCCACAGGATAAGGAAGCAGCCTTCCGGGCTTTGATGCGTTTTTCGGCCGAGAGGAAAAGGGAGAGCCAGCCTTGAAGACATCGATCCTGACCGCCGCCTTGCTGTGCAGCGCCTGCAACATATCGATCAGCGACGGCAATGACAGCGCGGCCGCCAACGCCACGAAGCCCAAGCCGGCGCAGTCTGGCGCTTTGTCGGAAACCGATTATGCGTTTGAGACGGTGGAGGAACCGGCGGGCAAGGCGCCCCAGATCAACCGCATCCTGCAGGCGCAGGTCGCGCTCGACCGGCGCGGCTTTTCGCCCGGCGTGATCGACGGCAAGGACGGGATGAGCTTCAAGGCGGCATTGCGCGGTTTCCAGGAGGCGAACGACCTGCCCGCCACAGGAACCTATGACGAGAAGACGGCCGCCGCCCTTCTGGCCGGGCAGCAGGTGCCCGATAGCTGGCTTGTCCGCATACCGGCCAATTTCGCGCGCGGCCCCTTCTTCAATATTCCCAAGGGGTTGAACGAGCAGGCGAAGCTGCCGGCGCTGACCTATCGCAACCTGCTGGAAAAGCTGGCCGAGCGGTTCCACACCACGCCCGAAACGCTGGTGGCGCTGAACCCGCCGGGGACGAAGGTGGGCGCGGGCTCGACAGTCCGGGTGCCCGCCATAGCCAACCAGCCGGTCGCGCGGATCGAGGGCGACGAAAGGGGCTGGGGCGAGACGCTCGCCAGCCTCGGCGTCGCCAAGGAGCAGCCGCAAGCGGATCATCTGGTGGTCGACAAGTCGGAGGGATTGCTGAAAGTCTATGATGCGCAGGAAAAGCTGATCGCGCAGTTCCCCGTCACCACCGGATCGGAGCATGATCCGCTGCCGATCGGCGAATGGACGATCAAGGGGATCAGCCGCAATCCCGACTTCCACTACAATCCGGACCTGTTCTGGGACGCGTCGTCCAAGGACGAGAAGGCGGTGCTGAAGCCCGGACCCAATGGGCCGGTGGGCATCGTGTGGATCGACCTGTCCAAGGATCATTACGGCATCCACGGCACGCCCGAACCGCAGACCATTGGCCGGACCGAAAGCCATGGCTGCATTCGCCTGACCAATTGGGACGCCGCCCGGCTCGCGCAGATGGTGAAGAGCGGGGTGAAGGCGACGTTTCAGGCATGAGATGGCGGTTGTGGGGCAGCGTGGCGATCGCGCTGCTGCTCTGCGTCGCATTCGTCCGCTTTTGCGTGCGGATCGTCCCGGCGGGCGCGCCTTCGCCGGTGGTGGAGGCGCAGGGCGAGGCTGTCGATGCAGGCCCGCTGCTGGTCCCGGTGGAGGGCGTGCCGCCCTCCGCCTTGACCGACACCTTTACAGAGGCGCGGGCGGGCGGCGCGCGGGCGCATGACGCGATCGACATCATGGCAGCGCGCGGTGCGGGCGTCGTCGCCGCCGCCGATGGTCGGGTGGAAAAGATTTTCTGGAGCGAAGCGGGGGGGCGCACCCTCTATCAGCGCTCGGCGGACGGGCGCTTCTCCTATTATTACGCGCATCTGGACGGCTATGCGCCCGGCATCCATGAAGGGCAGATGCTGCGGCGCGGCCAGCGCATCGCGAGCGTGGGCAGCACCGGCAATGCCGATCCGTCCGCCCCGCATCTCCATTTCGCGGTTCATGTGATGGGGCCGGGCGATCCCTGGCAGGGCGGGCGGGCGATCAATCCCTATCCGCTGCTCGTGTCTCGCTGACCTGTCCTAAGCGGGCGCCGACCTCCTATAATGGCGTCAATCGCGCAGGAAAATGTCCTACATAGGACATGAAACGCCGATTTCTGCGGGACATATGCGAAGTCAAGCGCGCAATCTCCGACAGACGCAGCCCTCTTGCCCTTCGCCCCGGAGCGCTGTAAACGCGCGCCAGCCTCATGCGAGGCCGGCTCTTTTCCACCATCAGACATATAGGCAGGCTCTTCCCATGAAGATCAGCGGCGTGGACATCCGTCCCGGCAACAACATCGAATATGAAGGCGGCCTGTGGCGCGCCGTGAAGATCCAGCACACCCAGCCCGGCAAGGGCGGCGCCTATATGCAGGTGGAACTCAAGAACCTGATCGATGGCCGCAAGAACAATGTCCGCTTCCGCTCGGCCGAAACGGTCGAGCGCATCCGCCTCGACACCAAGGATTTCCAGTATCTCTATGCCGAAGGCGACATGCTGGTGTTCATGGACACCGAAACCTACGAGCAGATCAACCTGGCGCAGGATCTGATCGGCGACGCCTCCGCCTTCCTGCAGGACGGCATGATGGTCGTGCTCGAAATGTATGAGGATCGTCCGATCAGCGTCCAGTTGCCCGAAACCATCGAAGCGACGGTCGTGGAGGCCGACGCCGTGGTGAAGGGGCAGACCGCTTCCGCCAGCTACAAGCCCGCGATCCTGGACAATGGCGTGCGCGTCATGGTGCCGCCACACATCGTCACCGGCACCCGCATCGTCGTCGACGTCTATGCGCGCGAATATGTGAAGCGGGCCGACTGATGATCGTCCGCAGCGCGTTCCTGATCGCGGCGGCCGCCCTGTCGGCGCCCGCGCTCGCCGCCGGGCCGGCTGCGCCGACGAAGGCGCAGCTGGACACGGCCGCCTTTCACCTCAAGGTGCTGATGAGCGCGCTCCAGTCCAAGGAGGTCGACGACCCGATCAAGAACGCGCTGTTCGTCTGCTTCTACGAAAATCCGTTCGGCAAGGTCAGCGACGCCACCACGAAGGTGCTGGCGGGCAACAAGCTCGACGCCAAGGATCCGAACAAGGTGCTGACGGTAATGGCAGGCGTCTGCGGTTTCCGCCCCGGCGGCACGGCACCGCCGCCGCCCGGCGTTCCGCCAAAGGGTGCCGCGCCGAAATCCGGTCCGCCGCAGAAGCCCAAGAGCCGCTGACCCACTTCCAACCCATCTTCTCCGCCCGGCGGGGAAGGGAGACATAATAATGGTATCGCACTCCGGCCTTCTCACCGTCATGGAACGCGCCGCGCGCAAGGCGGGCTCCAAGCTCCGCCGCGACTTCGGCGAGGTCGAGCATCTTCAGGTCAGCCGCAAGGGGCCGGCCGACTTCGTGTCCAAGGCGGACCAGCAGGCGGAACGTACGCTGGTCGAGGAATTGCAGAAGGCGCGTCCCGACTGGGGCTTCCTGCTGGAAGAGGGCGGGGTGATCGAAGGCGATCCCACCAAGCCGCGCTGGATCATCGATCCGCTGGACGGCACGACCAATTTCCTGCACGGCATCCCCCATTTCGCCATCTCGATCGCGGTGGAGGAACCGCTGTTCGGCGGGCAGAAGCGGGAGGTGACGACGGGCCTGGTCTATCAGCCCGTCACCGACGAAAGCTACTGGGCGGAAAAGAGCCGGGGCGCGTGGCGGCATGACCAGCGGCTGCGCGTGTCGTCGCGCCGCGACCTGGGCGATTGCCTGATCGCCACCGGCATTCCGTTCATGGGCCATGGCGACATGGCGCAGTGGACGCGCATCTTCGGCGCGGTGGCCCCCTCCGTGGCGGGCCTTCGCCGC
Organism: Sphingobium olei; assembly: GCF_042678845.1. NCBI lineage: Bacteria > Pseudomonadati > Pseudomonadota > Alphaproteobacteria > Sphingomonadales > Sphingobiaceae > Sphingobium > Sphingobium olei. Next base: position 46,884 of record NZ_JBHTLS010000127.1, read on the forward strand.
TTCGGCGCGGCGGCGCTCGACCTCGCGCATGTCGCGTCTGGCCGCTACGACGGCTTCTGGGAAAGCGGCCTCCAGCCTTGGGACATGGCGGCGGGTCTGCTGCTCGTGCGGGAAGCGGGCGGCTTCACCAGCGATTTCCGGGGCGGCGACCAGATGATCGACCGCAAGGAAGTGATCGCGGGCAACGACGCCATTCATTCCAAATTACATAAGTTGGTGGCTGGCGCGTTGCGCTGACGTATAAGGGCCAAGCGCTTCAGGCACTTGGCCTTTTTGCGATTCATTCTCACCGCCGTCGCCCCTTGCTTCGCATATGCAGCGGGCCTAAAGCGCGCCCACAACCTTTTCGCCCAGGGGATTCCGTTGGTCGATCTTAGCCAATATCTGCCGATCCTGATCTTTCTCGGGGTCGCCTTGCTGCTCTCGGGGACATTCGTGTTCCTGCCGATGCTGGTCGGCCGCCTGACCGGCGCGCATCAGCCCGACCCCGCCAAGCTCAGCGAATATGAGTGCGGCTTTCCGGCGTTCGAGGAACCGCGCAGCCAGTTCGACGTGCGTTTCTATCTGGTCGCCATCCTCTTCATCATCTTCGATCTTGAAGCGGCGTTCCTGTTTCCCTGGGCGGTGAGCCTCGACCAGATCGGCTGGGCCGGCTGGGCGACGATGATGATCTTCATAGCGGAGCTGGTGCTCGGCCTCGTCTATGCGTGGAAGAAGGGAGCACTCGATTGGGAGTAGAACTCGAACGGCCCGCGCCCGGCACGCTTCTGCCCGCCGGCACGCAGCCCGATCAGGCCTTCTTTGACTCGCTGAACAGCGAAGTCACCGACAAGGGCTTCCTCGTCACCTCGACCGAGGAGCTGTTCCAGTGGGCGCGCACCGGTTCGCTCTGGTGGATGACCTTCGGCCTGGCCTGCTGCGCGGTGGAGATGATCCACGTGAACATGCCGCGATACGACATGGAGCGCTTCGGCGCGGCGCCGCGTGCATCCCCGCGCCAGTCGGACGTGATGATCGTTGCGGGCACGCTGTGCAACAAGATGGCCCCGGCGCTGCGCAAGGTCTATGACCAGATGTCCAACCCGAAATATGTGATTTCGATGGGCAGCTGCGCGAATGGCGGCGGCTATTATCACTACAGCTATTCCGTTGTGCGCGGATGCGACCGCATCGTGCCGGTGGATATCTACGTCCCCGGTTGCCCCCCGACGGCCGAAGCGCTGCTGTACGGCGTGATGCAGTTGCAGCGGAAGATCCGCCGCATCGGAACGATTGAGCGCTGATATGGGCCATTCCGCACCGAAGATCGCGATCATCGATGGCATTGCCGAGGAAATCGGCGGCCTGCTGGGGGCGATGCTGATCGACACCGTCCATCATGCCGACGAATATAGCTTCACCGTGGTTCGGGAGAGCCTGGCCGACGCCATGACGCTGCTGCGCGACCGTGCGCAGTATCAGCAGCTGATGGAAATCGCCGGGGTCGACTATCCCGACCGGGCCGAACGGTTCGAGGTGGTCTATCATCTGCTCAGTGTCACGCGGAACCATCGCATCCGCCTGAAGGTGACGACTGACGAGGATACGCCCGTTCCCACGGTCACGCACATCTGGCCGGTCGCCGGCTGGCTGGAACGCGAGGTGTTCGACATGTATGGCGTGGTGTTCGACGGTAACACCGACCTGCGCCGCATCCTCACCGACTATGGCTTCCGCGGCCATCCGCAGCGCAAGGACTTTCCGCTGACCGGCTATGTCGAGATGTGGTACAGCGAGGAAGACAAGCGCGTCGTCTACAAGCCGGTGCAGCTGGCCCAGGACTTCCGCAGCTTCGACTTCATGAGCCCATGGGAAGGCGCGGAATATATCCTTCCCGGCGACGAGAAGGCGCCCCAGGCTCCCGGCGCGCCGTCGCCTGCCGCCGCGCCGCCGCCTCCTCCCGCAGCGCCAAAGGGCGACGCTGCCGCCGGCACGCCCAAGGTGACGGAGAAGAAGGAAGACACGGGCGCGGGCGAACCCGCCAACAAGGAAGCCGCCAAGGCGACCGAGGAAAAGCCCGTGCCGCATGGCGCTTCGACCTCGCAGGGCGAAGTGAAGGCCGAACCCGCTCACAACCCGGCCGAGGTGAACGCCGACAAGGGCGAGGGCACCGCAAAGCCCGAGGATAAGGCCTGATGGCAGACTATCTCGACGAACTGGAGCACCGCACCGACGCCAGCGACCCCACGCTGGGCGATACGGACATCCAGAATTATACGATCAACTTCGGTCCCCAGCACCCGGCGGCGCACGGCGTGCTGCGTCTGGTCATGGAACTGGACGGCGAGATCGTGGAGCGGTGCGACCCGCATGTCGGGCTGCTGCATCGCGGCACCGAGAAGCTGATCGAGTATAAGACCTATCTTCAGGCGCTGCCCTATTTCGACCGGCTCGACTATTGCTCGCCCATGGGGATGGAGCACAGCTATGTGCTGGCGGTCGAAAAGCTGCTGAACCTCGAAGTGCCGATCCGCGCGCAATATCTGCGCACCTTCTTCGCGGAACTCACCCGCATCAAGAACCACATGCTGAACCTGGGTTCGCACGTCATGGACGTGGGCGCGATGACGCCCAACCTGTGGCTGTTCGAGCTGCGCGAAGACTGCATGAACTTCTATGAGCGGGCGTCGGGCGCGCGGATGCATGCGGCCTATTTCCGGCCGGGCGGCGTGCATCAGGATGTGCCGCTCAAGCTGTTGACCGACATCGCCGACTGGCTCGACACCCGCCTGCCGCGCCTGTTCGAGGATGCGATCAGCCTGGTCGCGGACAACCGCATCTTCAAGCAGCGCAATGTCGACATTGCCGTGGTGAGCAAGGAAGACGCGCTGAAATGGGGCTTTTCCGGCCCGATGCTGCGCGGATCCGGCATCGCATGGGACATCCGCAAGGCGCAGCCTTACGACGTCTATGACCGCATGGACTTCGACATTCCGGTCGGCACCAATTTCGACTGCTACGACCGGTTCATGGTCCGCGTCGAGGAAGTGCGTCAGTCCGCGCGCATCATGAAGCAGTGCCTGAACGAGATGCCCGAAGGCCCGGTGCTGTCGCTCGACACCAAGGTCGCGCCGCCGCGCCGGGGCGAGATGAAGCGCTCGATGGAAGCGCTGATCCACCACTTCAAGCTTTATACCGAGGGCTTCCACGTGCCCGCCGGCGAAGTCTATGTGGCGACCGAAAGCCCCAAGGGCGAATTCGGCGTCTATCTGGTGAGCGACGGCAGCAACAAGCCCTATCGCTGCAAGATCCGCCCGACCGCCTTCAGCCACCTGCAGGCGATGGACTTCATGATGAAGGGCCACATGCTTGCCGACACCACCGCCGTCCTCGGCGCGATGGACATCGTGTTCGGGGAGTGTGACCGGTGAGGTTTCTCGAATCGTATAGGCAACAGTTGGCTGACGAGGCGGCGGGACGTAGCCATCAGTTCACCGATATTTTGCGATACTTCCGAGCTTTCTGGATTGGGTCCACCTTCCTAGGACTAGTCGCTGCGGGTTGGTTGATCGCGTCTGAGCTTCGCAATCCTTATCCGGGCGGTGGTTGGGGGTTCATCATCGGACCGGTCCTGGCGATTGTGATCGCAGTTGCCGGTCGGATACCATACGCGATAGCGCAGCTTTTTCTATCAGTGAGGCCAGAACATAATGGCTGACGCAATTCATATTCCGGACGAAGCCGAGACCCGCGCGCGCTGGGGCGCGTTTGCGTGGACGGCTGAAAACGCCGCGCACGCCGAGAAGATCATCGCGCGCTATCCTGCCGGCCGTCAGCAGTCCGCTGTGATGCCGTTGCTCGATCTCGCCCAGCGGCAGGTGGGCGCGGAGACGCAGACGCAGGGGTGGTTGCCCGTGCCGGTGATGGAATATATCGGGCGTCAGCTCGATATGCCGTACATGCGCGTCTATGAGGTCGCGACCTTCTACACCATGTACAATCTGGCCCCGGTCGGCCGCTATCATGTGCAGGTGTGCGGCACGACGCCCTGCATGTTGCGCGGCTCCGACGATGTCATGGCGGCCTGCAAGAATAAGGGGCTGATCAAGGGTTCGACCACGCCGGACGGCCTTTTCACCCTGACCGAGGTCGAGTGTCTGGGTGCCTGCGCCAACGCGCCGATGGTCCAGATCAACGACGACAATTACGAAGACCTGACCTACGACAGCATGAGCGCGATCCTGGAAACGCTCGCCTCCGGCGGCCAGCCCAAGATCGGCCCGCAGATCGACCGCCAGACCAGCGCGCCGGAAGGCGGACCGACTACGCTGAAAGAGATGGTCAGCGAAAATCATGACTATCGGGGAGAGTGGGCATGACCGACGCACCCGCAGCACCGGCGCCTTTCGTCGGCCCGCTGGCCGACAAGGACCGCATCTTCACCAACGTCCATGGCTTCCAGGATTGGGGCATCGACGCCGCGATGAAGCGCGGCGACTGGGACGATACGAAGAAGCTGATGGAGATCGGCCAGGACGCCATCATCGACATCATCAAGGCGTCGAACCTGCGCGGCCGCGGCGGCGCGGGCTTTCCGACCGGCATGAAGTGGAGCTTCATGCCCAAGGAGAGCAAGGATGGCCGCCCGAGCTTCCTGGTCATCAACGCGGACGAATCCGAACCCGGTTCGTGCAAAGACCGCGAGATCATCCGCCACGATCCGCACAAGCTGATCGAAGGTGCGCTGATCGCCGGCTTCGCGATGCGGGCGCGCGCCGCATACATCTATATTCGCGGCGAATTCATCTACGAAGCGAAGGTGCTCTTCGCCGCTGTCGAGCAGGCCTATGAAAAGGGCTTCCTCGGCAAGAACGCCTGCGGCTCCGGCTATGATTTCGACGTCTTCGTCCATCGCGGCGCGGGCGCCTATATCTGCGGCGAGGAAACCGCGCAGATCGAGAGCCTTGAGGGCAAGAAGGGGCAGCCTCGCCTGAAGCCGCCTTTCCCGGCGGGCGCGGGCCTTTATGGCTGTCCGACCACGGTCAACAATGTGGAATCGATTGCGGTCAGCCCGACGATCCTGCGGCGCGGCGCGGCCTGGTTCAACGGCTTCGGGCGCGAGAATAATCGCGGCACAAAGCTGTTCCAGATCAGCGGCCATGTGAACAAGCCCTGCGTGGTCGAAGAGAGCATGTCGATCCCGTTCCGCGAACTGATCGACCGCCATTGCGGCGGCATCAGGGGCGGGTGGGACAATCTGCTCGCCGTGATCCCCGGCGGTTCCTCGGTCCCGCTGGTCCCCGCGAAGGAGATCATGGACGCGCCGATGGATTTCGACGGGCTGCGCGCGCTCGGCTCGGGCCTCGGCACCGCCGCCGTCATCGTCATGGACAAGTCCACCGACATCGTCCGCGCGATCAGCCGCCTCAGCTATTTCTACAAGCATGAAAGCTGCGGCCAGTGCACCCCCTGCCGCGAAGGCACCGGCTGGATGTGGCGCGTGATGGAACGGTTGCGCACCGGCGACGCGGACCAGAGCGAAATCGACATGCTGTTCCAGGTGACCAAGCAGGTCGAAGGCCACACCATCTGCGCGCTCGGCGACGCGGCGGCTTGGCCGATCCAGGGCCTCATCCGGCACTTCCGCCCGGAAATCGAGCGCCGGATCGCGGAAAACAAGGGTAGCGCCCCCGTCATGGAGGCAGCGGAGTAACCATGCCCAAGGTCAAAGTAGACGGCGTAGAAATCGAGGTTCCGGCGGGCGCGACGGTGCTGCAGGCATGCGAGCTTGCGGGCAAGGAAATCCCGCGTTTCTGCTATCATGAGCGTCTGAGCATCGCGGGCAATTGCCGCATGTGCCTGGTCGAAGTGAAGCCCGGACCGCCCAAGCCGCAGGCTTCGTGTGCGCTGCCGGCCGCAGAAAATCAGGAGATCTTCACCCAGACCGAGATGGTCAAGAAGGCGCGCGAAGGGGTGATGGAGTTCCTGCTCATCAACCACCCGCTCGACTGCCCTATCTGCGACCAGGGCGGCGAATGCGACCTGCAGGACCAGTCCATGGCCTATGGCCGGGGCGGTAGCCGCTTCGACGAGAACAAGCGCGCCGTCACCGAGAAATATATGGGTCCGATCGTCAAGACGGTCATGACCCGCTGCATCCAGTGTACCCGCTGCGTGCGTTTCGCGGAAGAAGTCGCTGGCGTGCCGGAGATCGGCGCGATCTATCGCGGCGAGAATATGCAGATCACCACCTATCTGGAACATGCCGCCAAGAGTGAGCTGTCGGGTAATGTGGTGGACCTGTGCCCGGTGGGCGCGCTGACGAGCAAGCCCTACGCGTTCGAGGCGCGTCCATGGGAGCTGAAAAAGACCCACGCCATCGACGTGATGGATGCTGTCGGCACCAACATCCGCCTCGACAGCCGGGGCCGTCAGGTGCTGCGCGCCGTGCCGCGCATCAATGACGACGTGAACGAGGAATGGGCGTCGGACAAAACCCGGCACAATGTCGATGGCCTGGTCCGCAAGCGGCTCGACAAGCCCTTCGTGCGCAAGGACGGCAAGCTGGTCCCCGCCAGCTGGGAAGAGGCGTTCAAAGCCGTCGCGGCCGTGCAGCATGGCGGTAGCGTCGCGGCCATTGCCGGCGACCTGCTGGATTGCGAGACGATGTTCGCCGGCAAGCTGCTGGTCGAAAAGCTGGGCGGCACGATGCTGGAAGGGCGTCAGACCGGGATGGACTATGACGTGTCCAGCCTGTCGGCGGTCGTGTTCAACACGCCGCTGGCCGATCTGGAAACGGCCGACGTCATCCTGCTGGTCGGCACCAACCTGCGCTGGGAAGCGCCGCTGGTGAACACACGGCTTCGCAAGGCAATCAAGAAGGGCGCGAAGGTCTTTGCTATCGGGCCCGAATATGACCTGACCTACAAGGTCGAATGGCTGGGCAACGACGCCTCTCTGCTCGGCAAGCTGCCGCAGGTGGTGCTGGATGCGTTTGGCGGCGCGGCGCGTCCTGCGCTGATCGTGGGCGGCGGCGTTCTTGCGACACCCGGCGCGCATGGCGACACGCTGGCGCTGGTCGAGACGCTGGGGCTCATCAAGGGCAATTGGAACGGGTACAACCTGCTCCACTTCGCGGCGGCGCGCATGGGCGCGCTGCTGCTGGGCTTTGCGATGGACGGCGGCATCAAGGCGATGGCCGCGGCCAAGCCGAAGCTGCTGTTCTCGCTCGGCGCGGACGAGGTGGACTATTCCGCGTTCGAGGGCAGCTTCAAGGTCTATGTCGGCCATCATGGCGACAAGGGCGCGCATGCGGCCGACGTGATCCTGCCCGGCGCGAGCTACGCCGAGAAGGCCGGCACCTATGTCAACCTGGAAGGCCGGGTGCAGCGCGGCGACAAGGCCGTGTTCGCGCCGGGCGATGCGCGGGAGGACTGGTCTATCCTGCGCGCGCTGTCCGACGTGATGGGTGCGCGCCTGCCGTTCGACAGCTTCGACCAGCTCCGCGCGCGGATGGCGGAGGCGGTGCCTGCGCTGGGTGTCGAGGGGCTGGCGGATTATGGCTGGTCTATCCCATCGCTGCCGACCGGCGCGACCGGGCCGCTCGCTTCTCCGATCAAGGATTTCTACCTCACCAACGCGATCTGCCGCGCCAGCCCGACGATGCAGCAATGCTCGGCCGAGCTGATCCATGGAGAGAGTTTCGCGGAGGCCGCAGAATGACCGCTTTTTTCCAGAATCTCGGCCTGCCGTTCGAGGGTGCCTGGTTCCTGTCGACCATCATCGGCATTCTTCTGATCGCGCTGCCGGTCATGCTGGCGGTCGCGATGATCATCTATGCCGACCGCAAGATCTGGGCGGCGATGGCGCTGCGGCGCGGCCCCAATGTCGTCGGGCCGTTCGGCCTGCTCCAGTCGTTCGCGGACGGGCTGAAAGTATTCCTCCAGGAAACCATCATCCCCTCGGCCGCGAACAAGACCTTGTTCCTGATCGCGCCGATCATCACCTTCACGGTCGCGCTGATGGCCTGGGCGGTGGTGCCGTTCCAGGTGGGGGTGGTGCTGGCCAACATCAATGTCGGCCTGCTCTATATCCTCGCTATCTCGTCGCTCGGCGTCTATGGCGTGGTGCTGGCGGGGTGGGCGTCCAACTCCAAATATCCCTTCTATTCCGCAATCCGCGCCAGCGCGCAGATGATCAGCTATGAAGTCTCGATCGGCTTCATCCTGATCTGCGTCGTCCTGTGGGCGGGCAGCTTCAACCTGACCCAGATCGTGGAAAGCCAGAAGGGCTATTACGGCTTCCTGAACGGCAACGGTTTCAACCCGCTGCTCTTCCCGATGGCGATCATGTTCCTGATCAGCGCCATGGCGGAAACGGCGCGCGCGCCCTTCGACCTGACCGAAGCGGAGAGCGAACTGGTCGCGGGGTATCAGACCGAATATTCGTCCATGGCCTTCGCGCTCTACTGGCTTGGTGAGTATGCCAACGTCATCCTTATGTGCGCGCTGAACGCCATCCTGTTCTGGGGCGGATATTTGCCGCCGGTGGACTGGGCGCCGCTCTATCTGGTGCCGGGCATCCTCTGGCTGTTCGCCAAGATCCTGTTCTTCTTCTTCGTCTTCTCCTGGGTGAAGGCGACGGTGCCCCGCTACCGCTACGACCAGCTGATGCGGCTGGGCTGGAAAATCTTCCTGCCGACCTCGCTGCTGTTCGTGTTCCTGGTGTCGGGCTTCCTCATGCTGACGCGCTATGGAGGCGCACAATGAGCCTCGGTTACTACGTCAAAAGCTTCACCCTCTGGGAGTTCGTGAAGGCGCACTGGCTGACCTTGAAGTATTTCTTCAAGCCCAAGGCGACGATCAACTACCCTTATGAGAAGAACCCGATCTCGCCGCGGTTCCGGGGCGAACATGCGCTGCGTCGCTATCCCAACGGGGAAGAGCGTTGCATCGCGTGCAAGCTGTGCGAGGCGATCTGTCCGGCGCAGGCGATCACCATCGAGGCGCAGCCGCGCGAGGATGGCAGCCGCCGCACCACGCGCTACGACATCGACATGACCAAGTGCATCTATTGCGGTTTCTGCCAGGAAGCCTGCCCGGTGGATGCGGTCGTCGAGGGGCCGAACCTCGAATTTTCGACGGAAACCCGCGAGGAGCTGATCTACGACAAGGCGAAGCTCCTTGAGAATGGCGACAAATGGGAGCGCGCGATCGCCGCGAACCTTGCCGCCGATGCACCCTATCGTTAAGCCGCGCGCGCCAAGGGGAATATGAACCTGTGATTCACGTGCTAGCCTTTTACCTGTTCGCCATATTGGTGGTGAGCAGCGGCGCGCTCACCATATTGTCGCGCAACCCGGTCCATTCGGTGCTGTGGCTGATCCTGGCCTTCTTCAACGCGGCGGGCCTGATGGTGTTGCTGGGTGCCGAGTTCATCGCGATGCTTCTGGTCATCGTCTATGTCGGCGCGGTCGCGGTGCTGTTCCTGTTCGTGGTCATGATGCTCGACATCGACTTTGCCGAGCTGCGGGCCGGTTTCGTCGATTATCTGCCCTTCGGCCTGCTGATCGCGCTGGTGCTGCTGGCGGAGATCGTGCTGGGCATCGGCCTGTGGAGCGCCGGCCCCATCGAACTGGCGCAGCGCGCCGCTCCGGCCAACCCGGAACTGAGCAACATCCAGGCGATCGGCGGGCTTCTCTACACGCGCTACATCTTCCTGTTCGAAGCGGCGGGCATCGTCCTGCTGGTCGCGATGATCGGCGCGATCGTGCTGACCCATCGGGCGCGCGGCGGCGTGCGCCCGCAGAATATCGCGAAGCAGAACCGCCGCCGGCCGGAAGACGCCGTGCGCAACGTCAATCAGCCCGTCGGGCAGGGGGTGGAGCTGTGATCGGCCTTCAGCATTATATGGTCGTCAGCGCGATCCTGTTCGTGATGGGGGTGCTGGGCATCTTCATCAACCGCAAGAATGTCATCATCATCCTGATGGCGATCGAGCTGATCCTGCTCAGCGTGAACATAAACCTCGTCGCATTCAGCGCCTTCCTGGGCGATCTGGTGGGGCAGGTGTTCAGCATGTTCGTGCTGACCGTCGCGGCGGGCGAGGCGGCCATCGGCCTTGCCATCCTCGTCATCTACTTCCGCGGTCGCGGCACCATCGCCGTCGATGACATCAACCAGATGAAGGGCTGAGCCGTTTCATGATCCAGCTTATCGTCCTTCTTCCCCTGCTGGCGGCCGCCATTGCGGGCCTCGGCAACAAGGCCCTGGGCAAGCTGCCGGCCAAGATCGTCACCACCGGCGCGCTGTTCGCCAGCTGCGCCATGAGCTGGCCGATCTTCATCGGCTTCCTCACCGGCCATAACGAAGCCTATGTGCAGCCGCTCTTCACCTGGATCGAAAGCGGCAGCTTCGACGCGCAGTGGGCGCTGCGCGTCGACACGATGACGGCGGTCATGCTGGTGGTCATCACCAGCGTCTCCAGCCTCGTCCACCTCTACAGCTGGGGCTATATGGAGGAGGAGCCGGACCAGCCGCGCTTCTTCGCCTATCTGTCGCTCTTCACCTTCGCGATGCTGATGCTGGTCACGGCGAACAATCTGCTCCAGATGTTCTTCGGCTGGGAAGGCGTGGGCCTTGCCTCCTACCTGCTCATCGGTTTCTGGTTCCGCAAGCCGTCGGCCAATGCCGCCGCGATCAAGGCGTTCGTGGTCAACCGCGTCGGCGACCTTGGCTTCATGATGGGGATTTTCGGCACCTATCTGGTGTTCAACACCATCTCGATCCCGGAAATTCTCGCCGCCGCGCCGTCGATGGCAGGATCGACCGTCGGGTTCCTCGGCCACCGCTTCGACACGATGACGGTGCTGTGCCTGCTGCTGTTCATCGGGGCGATGGGCAAGTCGGCGCAGCTTGGCCTGCACACCTGGCTGCCCGACGCGATGGAAGGCCCGACGCCCGTCTCGGCGCTGATCCACGCGGCGACCATGGTGACCGCGGGCGTGTTCATGGTGTGCCGCCTGTCCCCGATGTTCGAGACGTCGCCGACTGCGCTCGGCTTCGTGACCTTCATCGGCGCTGCCACCTGCCTGTTCGCGGCGACCGTCGGCACGGTGCAGAACGACATCAAGCGCGTCATCGCCTATTCGACCTGTTCGCAGCTGGGCTATATGTTCTTCGCGGCGGGTGTGGGCGCGTATGGCGCGGCGATGTTCCACCTCTTCACCCACGCCTTCTTCAAGGCGCTGCTGTTCCTGGGCGCGGGATCGGTCATCCATGCGATGCACCATGAGCAGGACATGCGCTATTATGGCGGCCTGCGGAAGGAGATCCCAATCACCTTCTGGACGATGACGCTGGGCACGCTCGCCATCACCGGCGTCGGCCTGCCGCTCATCGGCTATGGTTTCGCGGGCTTCTATTCGAAGGACGGCATCCTGGAAGCGGCCTTCGCTTCGGGCGGATCGGGCGTCGGCGCCTATTATGTCGGCGTGTTCGCGGCGCTGCTCACCAGCTTCTACAGCTGGCGGTTGGTGTTCCTCACCTTCTTCGGCAAGCCGCGCTGGGCCGCGTCGGAGCATATCCAGCACGCGATCCACGACGCGCACGGGCATGGGCATGGGCATGGGCATGACGATCATGCGATGCACGGCCACGGATCGGAGCATGACAATGCGCCGGCGCAGGAAGATGCGGGGCATGATCCGCACGGACATGAAGCGGACGCGCATGCGCTGCCCACCGGCACCGGCGGCTATCATCCGCATGAAAGCCCCTGGGTCATGCTGGTGCCGCTCGTGGTGCTCAGCCTGGGCGCAGTGTTCGCCGGCTTTATCTTCCACGACCAGTTCATCGGGCCGGAAGGCGGCATCGAGTTCTGGAAGGGCGCGCTCGCGTTTGACAGCCACCTGATGCACGCCGCGCACGAAGTGCCGACCTGGGTCAAGTTCGGACCGTTCACGGTGATGGCGCTCGGCTTCATCATCGCCTGGCTCAGCTACATCAAGAACACGGACTGGCCGCAGCGCTTCGTCTCGCAGTTCGGCGCGCTGTACCAATTCCTGCTCAACAAATGGTATTTCGACGAGCTGTACAACGTCCTGTTCGTGAAGCCCGCCTTCGCCATCGGCTGCTTCTTCTGGAAGTTCGGTGATGTCGGCTTCATCGACCGCTTCGGCCCCAACGGGCTCGCCGCGCTGGTCGTGCAGGGCAACAAGATCACCCGTCGGATCCAGTCCGGCTACCTCTACACCTACGCGCTGGTGATGCTGATCGGGCTCGCCGCGGCCGCAACCTGGGCGATGACACGATAATGGACGGCTTCCCCATCCTTTCCCTGATGATGGCAGTGCCGATGGCGGGGGCCATCGCCTGTCTCTTCGCGGGCGCCAACGCCGCGCGCTGGATCGCGCTGATCGCCACGCTGGTCGATCTGGTGCTGGGCATCCTGCTCTGGGCCAATTTCGACCAGGGCGGCCTCCAGTGGCAGTTCCAGGAATATCATCCGATCTTCGGCCGCTTCGCCTGGGCGCTGGGCATCGACGGCATTGCGCTCATGCTGATCGCGCTCACCGTGTTCCTGATGCCGATCTGCATCGGGGCGAGCTGGGAAGCCATTCAGAAGCGTGTCGGCGAATATATGGCCGCCTTCCTGTTCATGGAGGTGCTGATGATCGGCGTCTTCGCGGCGCAGGATCTCTATCTCTTCTATGTCATGTTCGAGGCTGGCCTGATACCGATGTACCTCATCATCGGCATCTGGGGCGGCGCGGATCGCATCTACGCCAGCTACAAATTCTTCCTCTACACGCTGCTCGGCTCCGTGCTGATGCTGATCGCGATGATGTGGATGGTGCATGAAGCGGGCACGACCGAAATTCCGGCGCTGATGGCCTATAATTTCGATCCGCAGGTCCAGACCTGGCTGTTCCTTGCCTTCTTCGCCAGCTTCGCGGTCAAGATGCCGATGTGGCCGGTCCACACCTGGCTGCCTGACGCCCACGTGCAGGCGCCGACCGCGGGGTCGGTGATTCTGGCAGGCGTGTTGCTGAAGATGGGCGGCTATGGCTTCATCCGCTTCTCGCTGCCGATGTTCCCCGAAGCCTCCGCGCAGCTGGCGTGGCTGGTCTGGGGCCTGTCGATGGTCGCGGTGGTCTACACCAGCCTCGTCGCCCTGGTGCAGAGCGACATGAAGAAGCTGATCGCCTATTCGTCGGTCGCGCACATGGCGATCGTGACGGTCGGCCTGTTCGCCTTCAACCAGGCGGGCATCGAGGGCGCGATGATGGTGATGCTGGGCCACGGCCTGGTGTCGGGCGCGCTGTTCCTGTGCGTCGGCGTCATCTACGACCGCCTGCATACGCGTGAGATCAGCCGCTATGGCGGCCTCAGCATCAACATGCCCAAATATGCGGTGCTGTTCCTGCTGTTCACCATGGCTTCGGTCGGCCTGCCGGGCACGTCCAACTTCGTCGGCGAATTCCTGTCGCTGATGGGCATCTACCAGGCGTCGAGCTGGGTGGCGCTGGTCTGCACCACGGGCATCATCCTGGGCGCGGCCTATATGCTCTACCTCTACCGCCGCATCGCCTATGGCGAACAGGTGAATGCGGACGCGGCGGCCATGCCCGACCTGTCGGCGCGCGAAGTCGCGCTGCTGGTGCCGATCGCTGCGGCGGTGCTCTGGATGGGCATCTATCCCGAGAGCTTCCTGGCGCCGATGCGCGCCGACATCCGCGCGCTCGAAGCGCGCCTCGCTCCTGCGGCGCCCGCAGGCGATTCTCACATCAAGATGGGTGCGGCCAAGCCGGCCGGCGAGGCCCATCATGACGAAGTATCTGCGCATGGGGAGGCGCACTGATGATCGATTCCGCTTCCCTTCTGGCGGTCCTGCCGGAACTCATCCTGACGGCAGGCGGCCTCGTGCTGATGCTGGTCGCGGCCTTCGGCGGCGACGGCAGCGCGCGCGTGGTCAACTGGCTGTCGGTCCTGACGCTGGCGATCGCAGGCGTGTCGATCTCCACCTCGCTTGCGCACGGTCCCGACGCGTTCGACGGGCTGGTCAGGGCCGATGCCTTCTCCGCCTTCGCCAAGGTGCTGATTTACGGCGCGGCCGCCGCCGCGATCCTGCTCGCGCCGCGCTTCTTCCTGAGCGACGGCAAGGAACGGCCCGAATATCCCGTGCTGATCCTGTTCAGCAGCATCGGCATGGGCATGATGGTGTCCGCCGGCGACCTGCTGACGCTTTATATCGGCCTCGAAATGCAGAGCCTTGCCGCCTATGTGCTGGCGAGCTTCATGCGGCAGGACGGGCGCTCGTCCGAAGCGGGCCTCAAATATTTCGTGCTGGGCTCGTTGGCGAGCGGCATCCTGCTCTACGGCTCCGCGCTGCTCTATGGCTTCACCGGTACGACCGCGTTCGACGGCATCGCGGTTGCGATGGGCGATGGGGTGTCGAACGGCGAACTGTTCGGCATGGTCTTCCTGCTCGCCGGTCTTGCCTTCAAGATGAGCGCCGTGCCGTTCCATATGTGGACGCCCGACGTCTATGAAGGCGCTCCGACGCCCGTCACCACCTTCTTCGGCAGCGCGCCGAAGGTCGCCGCGATGGGCCTCGCCGTCCGCGTCGCGATCGAAGCGCTTGGGCCGGCGGGCCTGGACTGGCAGCAGATCGTGATCTTCGTGGCGCTGGCCTCGATCATCCTGGGCGCGGTCGCGGCGATCGGCCAGACCAACATCAAGCGTCTGATGGCCTATTCGTCGATCAACAATGTGGGCTTTGCGCTCATTGGCCTTGCCTGCGGCACGCCCGCCGGGGTCGCCGCGACGATGAGCTATATGGCGATCTACGTCGTCATGACCATCGGCGCCTTCGCCTGCATCCTCCAGATGCGCGACGCCGAAGGCCGTCCGGTCGAAAGCATCGCCAGCCTGTCTGGCCTGTCGCAGTCGCGCAAGGGGCTGGCCGCTGCCTTCGCCATCTTCATGTTCTCGATGGCCGGCATTCCGCCGCTTTTCGGGTTCTGGGCGAAGTTCCTGGTGTTCGACGCTGCCGTCGCCGCCAACCTGACCGCGCTAGCCGCATTCGGCATTGCGGCCTCGGTGATTGGCGCTTTCTATTATCTCAAGATCATCAAGACGATCTATTTCGACGAACCGGCGGCCGCCTACGAGGCGAAGGGCGGGGCGGTCGAGAATATCATCCTGACCGCCTGCGCGGTGGTGATCGTCTTCGGTTATCTGCTGAACCCTGTCCTTGACGCGGCGAGCGCATCGGCGGCGGCGGCGCTCTTCTGAGCCTGTTTCGCTTCGTCGAGGAGACCGGCTCCACCAACGCCGACTTGCTGGCGCTGGCGGAGCAGGGCGCGCCCGAAGGCATGTGGCTGCGCGCCGGTCGCCAGACCGGGGGCAGGGGGCGGATGGGTCGCTCCTGGGACAGCCCCAACGGCAATCTCTATTGCTCGACGCTGGTGCGGATGGGGCCGAACGATCCGGCCCCGCATACGCTGGCTTTGGTGGCCGCGAATGCGGTTCACGCCTTGGTTGCCCCGCTCTGCGCAGGAAGCGCCAGGATCAAATGGCCCAATGACGTGCTGGTCGATGGGGCGAAGATTGCGGGCATCCTGCTGGAGCGGGTGGGCGACGCGATCGTCGTCGGCATCGGGGTCAACGTGACTGGGCATCCGACCGGGCTCGACCGTCCGGTAACCAGCCTCACCGCGCAGGGCGCGCGCGAGGCGGAGGCGGGGCCTTTGCTGGAACGGCTGTCGGTCCTTTTCGCCCATTGGCTCGGCATTTGGCGGGCACAGGGTCTGGAGCCGGTGCGGACCCACTGGCTGCTCAACGCCCATCCCGCCGGCACACCGGTGCGCGTGCTGATGCCGGATGGCGAGACGGCGGAGGGAAGTTTCGAGACGCTCGATCGGCAGGGGATGCTGATCCTGCGCTTGGCGAATGGCCAGAGCCGTGTCATTCACGCCGGCGACGTCATTCTCACCTGAGGAACCGGCCCATGCTTCTCGCGATCGACGCGGGCAACACCAATGTGGTTTTCGCGCTGCTCGACGGCCGGGACATCCGTGCGCGATGGCGGATCGCGACCGATCCGCGCCGCACGGCGGATGAATATGCGGTGTGGCTGAACCAGCTTCTTCAGCTTGAAGGTTATGCCATTGCGGACGTGGACGCCGTGATCATCGCCACCGTCGTGCCGCGCGCGCTGCACAATCTTCAGGTGCTCGCTGACAAATATTTCAAGACGAAGGCACTGGTCGCCGGGCAGGCGCCGGTCGATTGGGGCATCGAACTGGACGTGGCCGAACCCGCCTCGGTCGGAGCGGACCGGGTTGTAAACGCCATCGCGGCCCACCATCTCTATCAGGGCGACCTGATCGTCATCGATTTCGGCACGGCGACGACATTCGACGTGGTGGATTATACGGGCGCGTACAAGGGCGGGATCATAGCCCCGGGCATCAACCTGTCTCTCGACGCGCTGGTGGCGGCGGCGGCGAAGCTGCCCAAGATCGCGATCGCGCCGCCGGAGAGCAAATCGGTGATCGGCCGCAACACGGAATCGCAGATGCATATCGGCGTCTTCTGGGGCTATGTCGCCATGATGGAAGGATTGGTGGCGCGGATGCGCGCCGAAATCGGCCGCCCGGCACGGGTGGTCTCCACCGGGGGCCTTGCGGTCCTCTTCAACGACAACAGTGATATTTTCGATGCGATTGCGCCGGACCTCACCATTCAGGGTCTCGCGCTGTTGCACGAACGGAGTTTGAAAACAGAATGACACCCGGAAACGAGCTGATCTTCCTGGCCCTTGGCGGGTCGGGGGAGATCGGCATGAACGTCAACCTTTATGGCTGCCAGGGCAAATGGGTCATGGTCGACCTGGGCCTGACCTTTGCAGATCCTGCCTATCCCGGCGTGGAGCTGGTGCTGCCGGACCTCTCCTTCATCGAGGATCGCCGCGACGACCTCCTCGGCATCGTGCTGACGCATGGGCATGAGGATCATATCGGCGCGATCCCCTATCTGGCCGCGGACCTTGGCGTGCCGCTCTATGCCACGCCCTTCACCGCCGGGCTCATCCGGCTCAAGCTGGAGGAAGAAGGGCTGACCAACGAGGTCGAGCTGAACGTCATCGATAATGAGGGCAGCTTTGCGCTAGGTCCGTTCGGCTTCCGATATGTGCCGCTGGCGCACTCGATCCCGGAGGGCAATGCGGTCCTGATAGATACGCCCTACGGCCGCATCTTCCATACCGGCGACTGGAAGCTGGACGAACAGCCGCTGCTCGGGCAGCCCTCCACGCCGCAGGAACTGACTGCGATCGGCGACGAAGGCGTGCTGGCGCTGGTGTGCGACAGCACCAACGTCTTCAATCCCGAGGCCAGCGGCTCCGAAAGCGATGTGCGCGAAGGGCTGATGCAGACCATCGCCGGCGCGAAGGGGCGGGTGCTCGTCACCACCTTCGCCTCCAATGCCGCGCGTGTGCAGACGCTGGGCGAGGTTGCAGCGGCTACCGGGCGCAAGCTTTGCGTCGCGGGCCGCTCGCTGGACCGGATCATCGGCACGGCGAAGGCAGCGGGCTACTTGAAGGACTTCCCGCCGCTGGTCGATTGGGACGATGCCATGGCCCTGCCGCGCAATGAGGTGATGATCATCGCGACGGGCGGTCAGGGCGAAGCGCGCGCTGCTCTGGCTCGCGTCGCGTTCGACAGCCATCCGATCAAGCTGAGCGAAGGCGACATGGTCGTCTTCTCGTCCAAGCAGATCCCCGGCAACGAGATCGCCATCGGCCGCATCCAGAATGCGCTGGCCGAAAAGAACATCCTGATGGTCACGGACCGGCAGGCGGAGGTGCATGTGTCAGGGCATCCCGGCCGTCCCGAACTGGAAGCCATGTATCGCTGGATACGGCCGGAAATCCTGTTGCCCGTCCACGGCGAACGCCGCCATATGGCGGAGCAGGCGCGTCTGGGCATTACTACCGGTATTCCGCACGCTGTGGTGCAATCCAACGGCGATCTGCTGCGGCTTGCGCCCGGCGCGCCGCAGATCATCGGCCATCAGGAAACGGGCCGCCTCGTCCTGGATGGCGATGTCATCCTGCCGGCGGACGGTTCCACCATGAACGAACGGCGCAAGGTCGCGCTGCACGGACAGATCAGCGTCGCCGTGGCGCTGGACCGCAAGGGCAAGCTGATCGGCGATCCCGTCCTGCGCACGCAAGGCGTGCCGGTGGAGGAGGACAAGACCGCTTTTCTCGCCGAAGCGGCCGATGAAGCCGCCTCAGTCCTGGCGAAGGGGTCGCAGGAGGAAGAGGCGGTGCGGGAACGCGTCCGCCTGGCCGTGCGCCGCACCGCGACCCGCTGGACCGGCAAGAAGCCGGTGGTGGACGTGCTGCTCATCCGCGCCTAATCAGGCTGGCATGAACTGGTACGCGATCTTCGCCATCTATTTCCTGATGTGGGTCATCAGCGCCTTCGTCATGCTGCCCTTCGGCATCCGCACGCCTGATGAAACGGGCGAGGTGCTGCTGAAGGGGCAGGCCGACAGCGCGCCGAGCAACTTCCGTCCGGGCGCGGTGGCGCTGCGCGCGACGATTTTGTCCGGCGTCCTGTTCGGGCTCTATTATGCCAATTATGTGCAGGGTTGGCTGACGCTCGACATGTTGCCGGGCTATCACGCGGCCTCGTGAGCCAACCGTCTTTTCAAATCGTCCGGGCGGATGCGTCCCATGTGGAACGCTGGGCCTTGCTGCGGCAGGGGCTGTGGCCCGAACAGCTTTTGGCCGAGCATCGGGAGGAAGTGCTCGACATGCTGCGCGCGGGCAGCCCGGATGCCATCGCCTTCCTCGCCCTCGACGCTATGGGCATGGTTATGGGGCTGGCCGAAGCCGCCGTCCGGCGCGATTATGTGAATGGATGCGATACCAGTCCCGTTGCCTTCCTGGAGGGGATTTTCGTCGATTCCGCCGTCCGCCGATCGGGGTGCGCGCAGGCGCTTGTCAATGCCGTCATTCAGTGGGGACGCGAACGGGGATGCACCGAGCTGGCGTCCGACGCCGACATCGCCAACCAGGCCAGCCACGAGTTCCACCAAGCTGTCGGATTCGCGGAGACCGAGCGGGTGGTCTATTTCCGCCAGCCGATCGGCTGACGCGCCGCTGCTACTGCCGCAGCCGCTCGATCGCCTGCGCCAGCGCGACATAGAGCTTGCCCATGTCGGACGAAAGGATGGCGACGCCCAGCGCATTGCCGTCCCGCGCCGACAGGATGATCCGCAGCATCGATTCGAAATCGTGGATGTAACGGTTCACATGATCGCGGAACTCCGCATCATTGTCATAGTGAAGCGCGATCTCCCGCGACTCGCCTGCATCCAGCAGCTTGACCGCGCGACGGGTGAAGACTCCCCGGTCGCCCTTCAGATAGGCTGACCAGGCGGAATCGGTCACATCGTTGGACAGGATCTTGGCGACGTCGATCGCGGTGCTGTTGAGCGAATCGATCAGCAGCGCCGAACGGCGGGAGAAATGGTCGCGGTCGCGATCTTCTGCGGCCTGGCCCGCCTCCGTTATGCGCTGCTCCAGAGCGGCGCTGGTGTCCGCGATGGTCAGCAACTGGCGGGTGAGCCGTTCGGACGCCTGATGCGCTGCCTTGACCGCGTCATCTGCGACGCGCGCCACCTGCTCGATCTGCGCCGTTACCTTTTCCCCGATCACGCTTTGCAGTGCGTCGTCGCTGGCCTCCGCCAGTTGCTGGGCAGCGTCGGGGATAGCCCGTGCCAGCGCCTGCCGCGCGCGTTCCGCCGCCTGATCGGCGGTATCCTTCACCCGCAACAGCGCCGTCACCAGCAATGGCCCGGCACCATCGGTGATGCGGCGCGCATCCTGATCCGCCGCATCGAGTGCCGTGCGCAGGCGTTCGACCAGTTCCCGGTTGGCCTGAAGCCCGCCCTGCGTGCTTTCCAGCCATTCGGTGAGGCGGCTGCCCTGTCCGCGCAGCAGCGATTCGGCTTCTTCGGCCCGGCCGACCAGTGCCTCCGAAATGGCTTCCAGCCTCTCCATCTCCGGCGTGGCGCTGCCCAGAAGCGCGCGGCTCGCCTCGACCCGGCTGTCGAACCGCTCCAGCGCGGCCGGATAGGTTTCGTCCAGTTCGCGAACACCCGAATCAAGCGCGACCAGCAATGTCTCGGCGCTGCTTATCAGCCGCTCGGCGGTCATGCCGCCTGCCGCCAGCGCGTCGTCTATCCGCTTCGTCTCCTCGGTCAGGCGCACAAGCGCGGCGGTCAGCCGCTCGCCGCGCGCGAGGGAGTCGTGTTCAAGGGCGGCGAAGCGTCCTTCGGTCGAGGCGATCGTCTCCTGAAGCCCGGCATGGATGCCGGCCATCAGGCTGCGTTGCCCTTCGACCATGTCGTTGATCTGGTGCAGCCGGCCCTCGACATCGGCGACCGCATCGCTGAGGCCCACCACCGTATCGCGGCCGATCGAATCGAGGCTGGCCCGCGACCGGGCGATCAGATCGTCCAGTGCGGCGGCCTGGCCGGTCAGTCCCATATCGGTGGCGGCAAGGGCGTCCTGCGCGCGTTCCAGCGCCGCGTCCAGCCGCTGGCGCAGGTCGCTGTCGATGGCTTCCATGTCACGGCCGAGCGCGGCCAGCGCTTCCTCGCTCGTCGATCCGATACCGGACTGGGCACCGGCCACCAGCGTCTGCAGCGCCTCCGCCCGCCGGGCAATGCCGTCGTCCGTTGCGGCGAACATGCCGCGCACCCGGTCCAGCACCGCCTCCATGCGGCGCGCCACGTCGCGATCAATCGCGTCCATGTCTTCGGTCAGCCGCGCGCGCACCTGCTCGCTGGTGATCGCAACGCTCAACTGGGTCGCTTCGACCAGCGAATTCAGCCGGTCCGACTGCGCGTCCAGCTCGGCCCGGCTCCCGGTGATGGCGGATTGCGCGCTGCGGGCGGTTGCCTCGATGCGCCCGACGGCGATGTCGGCAAGGCCCGTGACCTCCCGCGTCGCGGCATGGGTCGCTTCCTGAAGCTGCGTCAGCTGGCTCGACAGGCTCTTGGTCGCGGCCAGCGATCGGGCGCGCGCCTCTTCGGACACTTCGCTGAGGTTGTGCAGCCGCGCTTCGAGCATATCGATCCGCTCGGCCAGGGCATGGCCATTGTCCATGATCTGCGCCGCCATGCGGCCGGCCCGGTCCTCCAGTTCCGGCATGGTGCCGATCAGCTGGTCCATCCGCTCGACCAAAGCCTGGCCGGCGCGCTCGGCCGCTTCGGCCCGTTCAGCCGTGCTGTGGGATCGCGCCGCGATCAGTTCGGCCGATGCTTCCATGTTGCTGCTGGCGGCCGCGCCATAGCTGTCGAGCAGTTCGGCCTGATCCTGCATGGTCTGGCGCGCGGCATCGAGTTGAGCCGTGATGCGCGACAGGCGCAGTTCCAGCACGTCCGCCTCCATGCGCAGTGCGCGCGCGGTGTCGAGATAGCGGCGGGATTCGGTGCGGCTGTTGCGGATCAGCAGGAGGTATGCGAGCCCGAGCAGGATCAAGGGAACGGCGGTCGTAACGATGGCCTGCACCCAGGCCGAAGGGCCAGCCGCCAGGTCGCCGGATGTGATTGTCGCCCAGAGGGCGAAGCAGGTCCAGCCGATGGCGAGAAGACCCAAACCCCATCGCAGCCGGCGCGCGGTGCGATCCGCGCCGCCCGGCAGGACGTCGACCTCCTCGTCCATGTCCGCCACCTGCTGCAACAGCAGCGTATCGTCGGCTTGCGCTTCCCGTCCGGCCGCGCCCTGATCGTCGCGCCAGAATTCCACTATGGTGCTGCCCCCTGTCATGTCCGCATCCTAGCATCTTTTCCGCTGGCGGAAATGCCTGTTACCAAAACTTAACGTACGCCCGATAGCGTCTGCCGCCATGTCCTATGATCCTGGCGCCCTTCATGCCGCATTGGCGGCCGCCGTCGGCGAAGACGGCGCGCTGATCGCCGATCTTCGCACGGCGTTCATGGAAAGCGCTGCCCGGCAGATCGATCTTCTTGGCCGCGCCCGGTGCGACGCCAACTGGCAAATGGCCGCCTGGCGGCTCAAGGGGCTGGCAGCGAGTTTCGGGCTGACGGCGCTGATGGCGCTGGCGGAAGACGCGGCGCAGGCCGCGCCCGGCGATCCCGCCGTCCTGCGGGAATTGCGCGCCGCGCTGGCGGCATTGGAACAGGACTGACCGTCGGCAAAGCGTCGCTTGCGTTGCGCTGGCTGCCTTGCAACAAGGGCGGACATGCAACAATCGGGTCCACAAGCGTAACGATATGAGTTTCGCCGCCATTCTGAGCGCCAGCCGGGCAACGGCCGATTCGCCGGGAGCCTTGCGTGCCGGCCTGCATTTCGCCGGGCAGACGCTGGTGGAATATCAGGCGCGCCAGGCGGCGCAGGCGGGCGCGGACCGCATCATGATCCTGGTCAGCGTGATCACGCCCGCCCTGTCGCAGGCCGTCGACCGGCTGAGCGCCGATGGCATCGCCGTGGCACTGATCCGCGACATGGTGTCCATGGTGCGGGACGCGCCGCGCGACAGCGACGTGCTGCTGATCGCGGATGGCGCGGTCGTGTCGCAGGCGCATGTCGATGCGCTGGGCGCGGCGGACGGCGATACGTTGCTCGTGACCGACGACAGCCGCGCCAGCGCCCCGTTCGAGCGGATCGACGCGGGGCAGCGCTGGGCCGGGCTCGCGCGGATCAGCCCGGGGCTGCTGTTCGGCACGCTCGACATGATCGGCGACTGGGATCTTGCCCTCACCCTGATCCGCGCCGCCGTTCAGAAGGGCGCACGGCGGGTCACGGTGCCGCAGGACGATCTGCTGGAAGGGCGCGTCGCCATCGTGGAGACGCAGCAGCAGGCCGATCTTGTCGCGAACGCGGTGATGGCGGCGGGCGCGCCGGCGCGGCAGGTGAGGGGCGGGGTGGATCATTATCTGCTGGCGCCGCTCGCGCGCGCTGCCAGTCCCGCGCTGATGCGGATGCAGGTGCCGGCGCTTCAGGTGCGGATCGCGGCGATCGCCCTGGCCGCCATCGCCCTCGTTCCGATCGAACTGCAATGGCCAACAACGGGCTTTGCCCTGCTGCTGCTGGCGTTGTTGCTGGCGGAGGTCAGCGACCGGCTGGACAGCCTGGCGCTGCGCATGCCGCCCTCGGGCTGGTTAGGCTTCGCCGCGCCGACTCTGGGGCTGCTCGGCATCGTTCGGGCAGGCGGCACGCCCCTGTCAGTCGATCTGGCGCTGATCCTCGCGATCATCATGCTCGCGGACCGGTGGAGAAAGACCGGCGGCCTGCGCCCCTGGATGATCTTCACCCCGGCGAGCGCGCTGCTGCTGGTCATCCTGTTCGGTGCGGCCGGCACCGTGGCGCTGGGCATCAGGGCGGCGATGCTGCTGGGAATCGCGTCTGTGGGCGCAATCGTCTTGAAGCGCCCCGCCTGAAATTTCGGCGGCACGGTTTAGTGCCTGTTAAGGACGTGCGGATATCGTCCGATCATATGAGCGCCCATTCCCCCCTGGCCGGCATGATCATGGCCGACAGCTGGCCCATGGCGCGCGTCCTTGCGGGCGCGTCCGCCGTGCCGGTGGGCCACGCCATCGATCTTGCCTATATGTTCGGGGAGGAGGATGACGCGCGGCACGATGCGCTCCTCACCGAAACCCGGCGACAACTGGGCGGGTGCGTCGCGGCGGTGGAAATGGCCCTGCGCTTGTCGCTGGGCCACGCGCCCGCCGTTGCGGCCGCGCTGGATGCCGCGCCCTCCTCCATCGCCTGGCCGGTCCTGCGGGCGCAGCCCACTTTGATCAGCCCTCCGCTGATGGCCCACATGCGCATACGCGCTGCGGTTGCCCTGATGCTGCGTCAATATGGGCAGGGCGACCTGGAGCAGATGGGAGAGGCTGCGGAAGACCGGCTGCCATCGGCGGCCGACCCCGATCTAGGCGCTGCCGTGGCTGCGCTGGCGCTGGCCGAGGGGCGATGGTTGATGCCGGGGGGAGAGGATCATCCGATCCGGGCCGACCTGCCCGCCGAACTGTTTGCCGATCTGCTCTGGACCGTGGCCGCCTGCCTCGCCCACGCCGTGCAGCGGGCAACGCCCGATAACGAGGGTTCGGTCTTCGCCGCTTTCGACCGGTCATGCTGGGCGGTACTTGCCGATCATGACGAAGGCGCCAATCCGATCGCGCTGGCCGACAGGCTGGTGCGGCAGCTGGGCGAAGCGACCGACGATCCGTCCCTGATCGGCATCGCGCTTGATCAGCGGCGATTCCTCCTTTTCTGCGCGCTGGCGGCGCAACGGCTGAGGTTGCCGACGACGGAGTTGATCGCCATCCTCCTGCTCGGCCCGGTTCGGCAGGTCGCCGCGCTGTGCCGCGCCTTGGGCGGCAGCGACGCGGATTATCGCCTGCTTCTCCTGACGTTGCGGCCGGTGCGTCCGTCGCTGACCGACGCGATGATCGTGGCGGCTGCGGAAGGTTATGCCGAATTGAGTCAGTCGCAAGCCGATGCCGCCGTGACGGCGCTTCGCACGCCTGTCGCCTTCCGCAGCCGGCTGGACCATCTGCGCGGAGTGTCGCTCGCGTGACCATGCCGCCACACTCCATGGTGCTGCGTGCGACATTGTCGGCCGAAGGGCGATTGCTGAGCGCCGACGCGCCGATCGAGGCGTTGCAGCGCGAAGCTGGGGCTGCGCTGGGCGATCCGCTGGCGGTGCCGCAACTGGCCGCCATCGCGCGGCTCGCCGCAAGGCTGGGCGTGACGATATCCCGGCCGGCCACGGCAGCGGCCGAGCGGGGCGACATCGATATGTGGGTGCGCGCGCGTCCGGATGAGGCGCATGTGACCCTCTCCATCATCGACTGGCGCGAACGTCCCGCCACCGCAGCGCCTGGGGACATGGGCCGCCGGGATGCGGATATCGCCGCGATGGCGGAAGGCTGGGCGTGGCAGATCGACACGCATCTGCGCTTCGTCATGGCGCTGGAGGGCCATGCGGACCGCATGCCGCCCGATCCGCCCCAGCCCGGCGCGCGCTTCTCCAGCTATTTTCAGCTTCAGCCCGATGAGGACGGCGACATGGCGATGCTGCGCGGCTTCGCACAGCGCCGCCCGTTCCGCGACCAGCGGGCGGTGATCGCTGCCGATCCGGCGCGCGCCGTCATCCTGTCGGCCTTTCCGACATTCGACCTTTCCGGGCAGCTCACCGGCTATCGCGGCTCCGCCGTTCCGCTGGAGCGCGCCGTGCCCGCGCCCTTGGATCAGGATCCCCCGCTCACGCTTTATCCGGCGGAATTCGCTCGCCGGCTCGATCGTTCGCTGCGCCAGCCGCTCGGCCGCATCATCGCCAATGCCGATACGATCAGCGCGCAACTGGAGGGGCCATTGCGCGCCGACTATGCGGGGTATGCCAGCGACATTGCGGTGGCCGGGCGGCATCTTCTGGCATTGGTCGACGACCTTGCCGATCTGCAGGCGATCGACCGTCCCGACTTCAGTGTCGTGTCGGAGGAGGTCGACCTGGCCGATCTTGGTCGCCGCGCGGCGGGGCTGTTGGCGGTGAGGGCGCTCGATCGCCGGATCGTCATCGTTCCACCGCCTCTCGACGCGTCCTTGCTCGCTGTGGGCGAGTTCCGCCGCGTGCTGCAAATCCTCGTCAATCTTGTCGGCAATGCGGTCCGTTATTCGCCCGAAGGGACGCAGGTCCGCATCGTCACCGAATGGGAAAGCGGGAAGGCGCGGGTCGCGGTCATCGACCAGGGCACCGGCATTGATCCGGCCGACCGGGAGCGCATCTTCGACAAGTTCGAGCGCCTGGGCCGCGACGATACCGGGGGCAGCGGCCTTGGCCTCTACATTTCCCGTCGCCTTGCGCGGGCAATGGGCGGCGACATCCTGATCGGCGGCGCGCCGGGCCAGGGCGCGCGCTTCATCCTGTCGCTCCCTTCCGCAGGCCAATAGAAAAGGGGCCGCCTTTCGGCAGCCCCCTCGTTCCCTAAATATCAATCGCTCAGCGGATCGGCGAATCCGGCGACAGCCGCATGTCGAGATAATTGTCGACCGACTTCATCAACTGGTCGAGTTCATGCTCGAAGAAATGGTTCGCGCCCTTGATCTCGTCATGATGGATGGTGATGCCCTTTTGCGTGCGCAGCTTGTCCACCAGCTTCTGCACCGCGCTGGCCGTGACGACCTCGTCGGCCGTGCCCTGGACGATGATGCCGCTCGACGGGCAAGGGGCCAGGAACGAGAAATCGTACATGTTGGCGGGCGGCGCGACCGAGATGAAGCCGCGTATTTCCGGACGGCGCATCAAAAGCTGCATCCCGATCCACGCGCCGAAGGAGAAGCCGGCGATCCAGGTCGTCTGCGCCTCGGGGTGGAAGCTCTGCACCCAATCGAGCGCGGCGGCGGCGTCCGACAGTTCGCCGATGCCGTTGTCGAACGTGCCCTGGCTGCGGCCCACGCCCCGGAAGTTGAAGCGCAACGTTGCGAAGCCGCGCTTCACGAACGTCTTGTACAGCGCCTGGGTGATGCGGTCGTTCATCGTGCCGCCGCCCTGCGGGTGCGGGTGCAGGATCATGGCGACCGGCGCGCGCGGGCGGGGCGGGGGGCTGAAACGGCCTTCGAGGCGGCCTTCGGGTCCGGGGAAAATGACGTCGGGCATGGCACCTGTTATCGTTCTGGGCCGCGGGGCGCGGCGGGGGTAGAATGGGCGCACGCGACACAAGGCTTCACGCTGGCGCGGCGCGGCAAGTCGCCTATATAGAGGTCGCCGCCTTTTCCGCAATCAATGAGTAACGTCCGCTTGGCCGCCGACCGCCTTTATCTGGACCATGCCGCCACGACCCCGATGCTGCCGCAAGCGCAGGCCGCGATGGTTGGCGCGATGGCGAACTGGGCCAATCCGTCCAGCCCCCATGCCGATGGCCGCGCGGCGCGTGCCACGCTGGAGGATGCCCGTGCCCGGTTGAAGGCGGCGTTGGGCTGGGACGGCCATGTCATCTTCACCTCCGGCGCGAGCGAGGCGATCGCCATTGCGTTGACCCGCGCCAAGGCCGAGCGGATCGTCACCTCGCCGGTCGAGCACGACGCGGTGCTTCGCGTGGCGAAGGATGCCGAGCGGCTGGCGGTGGATGCGAACGGCATTGTCCTGCCCCCGGCGGATCGGACTGGACGGCTTCTTCTCTCCATTCAGCACGTCAATAACGAGACGGGCGTGATCCAGCCGCTCGACCGGATCGAGCGCGACGACGCAATTCTGTTCGCCGATTGCGCGCAAAGCGCTGGCAAGCTGCCGTTGCCCGACGCCGACATGATCGCCATCAGCGCCCATAAATTCGGCGGGCCGCCGGGGATCGGCGCATTGCTGATCCGTGACCTTGCCCTGATCGAACCGAGTGGCGGGCAGGAGCAGGGCTATCGCGCCGGCACGGAAAATCTGCCCGCGATCCTAGCCATGGCCGCGGCGCTGGAGGCGCGGGAAGACTGGCTGCCGCGTGCCTCCGACCTGCGCGCGCGGCTGGACGCCGCGATAGAGGGGGCAGGCGGAATCGTGGTCGCGCGCGACGCCCCGCGCATCCCGGCCATCGCTAGCTATCGCATGCCCGGCCTTTCGGCGCGCGCGCAGCTGATTCAGTTCGACCTTGCGGGCATATCGGTGTCGGCCGGCAGCGCCTGTTCATCGGGATCGCTCAAGACCAGCCATGTGCTGCGCGCGATGGGGTGGGACGAAGGGGCGGCCGGGGAAGTGGTGCGCGTCAGCTTCGGGCCGCAGACCTGCGACAGCGATGTGGACAGGTTCATCGCCGCCTGGCGAGCCGTCGCCGAACGGCCAAGGCCATGATCTACCTCGACTATCAGGCGACGACGCCGCTCGCGCCCGAGGCGTTCGAGGCCATGGTCCCACTGCTGCGCGACCAGTTCGCCAATCCGCACAGCGCCCATCGTTTGGGCCGTGCCGCTGCGGCGCAAGTGGAAGTGGCGCGTGAGGAGATCGGCCGGCTGTTGCCGCCGGGCGGTCGGCTGGTCTTCACCTCCGGCGCGACCGAGGCGCTGAATATCGCCATTCAGGGCGCGCCGCCGGGCGGCATCGTCACCATCGCGACCGAACATGCCGCCGTGCTGGATACGGTAGAGGCGATGCGCCGAAAGGGACGCGCGGTGACGATCCTGCCGGTTGGCACGGATGGCCTCGTCGATGCCGAGGAGGCGGCGCGCGCCATCGTTCCGGGTGTCGCAATCGTTGTCGCGATGCTTGTCAACAACGAGATCGGCGTCATTCAGCCGGTCGACACACTGGCGGCCTTGGCCTATCGCGCGGGCGCGCTGTTCCTGTGCGATGCGGTGCAGGGCTATGGCCGCGTTCCGGTGCCGCAGGCGTGCGACATGGTGGCGATCAGCGCGCACAAGATTCATGGGCCAAAGGGGATCGGCGCGCTCTGGGTGCGGGATGGCGTGCAAGTTGAACCGCTGATCCACGGCGGCGGGCAGGAGCAGGGGCTGCGGTCCGGCACGCTGTCGCCGGCGCTGTGTGCGGGCTTTGGGGCGGCGGCGCGGCTGATGCGCGAGCGGGGGCATGAGGATCGTGCGCATGTGGAGCAGCTGGCGGCCCTGTCTCGCACACTGTTTGCGGACTGGACGCTGAATGGCAGCGCGGACAGCCGCTATCCCGGTAATCTCAACCTGCGGCGCGATGGGATCGACGGCGCGCGGCTGTTGTCATATTGCCGCAATATTGCTTTTTCGCTCGGCAGCGCTTGCGCGAGCGGGTCCGGACGGCCTAGCCATGTGCTGCGCGCACTGGGCCTGACGGACGCACAGGCGCGCGGGTCGGTGCGGATCGGCTTTGGTCGGTACACGCGCCGCGAAGAACTGGAGAGGGCAGCTGAGGCACTGAATGAGGCGGCGACCGCGCAGGCGGAGCCGTGGGGGTAAAGGAGCGTCGCAGTCCATGACCAGGATCATCTTCGTCAGCGCGGATGGGGAGCGCCGGCAGGAGGTCGATGCCCCACCAGGGTCGGTGTTGCTGGACGTCGCCCAGGCCGCAGGACAACCGCTGGAAGGAACGTGCGAAGGTCAGATGGCCTGCTCCACCTGCCACGTCATCGTCGATGCGCAGGATTTTTCCCGGCTCCCCCGCGCCAGCGAGGATGAAGAGGACATGCTGGACCTCGCGGCCGCCGCTACCCGCACCAGCCGCCTTGCCTGCCAGATCGTTCTTGCCGACGGGCTCGACAGCCTGACCGTCCGCATCCCGGGCGAATCCTATAACATGCAGGGGATGTGACCCGTTCGATGAAAAGTGTTTCCGCGCTGGCCGCGCTCGCCTTGCTCGCCGCGCCGTCGATGGCCGCCGAGAAAAAGCAGGCTAAGGAGCCGGTGCCCACCGGTCGGCTCGATTCCCTTATGCCCGCCGCGCCGCGCTATCTGGTGCCCCAATCCGCGCTGGCGGAAGTGCGGAATCCCAAGGAGATTGAGGCAGAGACCGGCGGCCGCCTCGGCGTCGCGCTGGTGGATGCGAAAGGCGCTCTGATCCTGGGCTTCAACAGGGACGAACGCTTCGCCATGTGCTCGACCTTCAAGGCGCCGCTGGCCGCGGCCGTGCTGGTCGGCGCGGAAGGCGGCAAGTTCGGGCTGGAGGGCACGATCCCCTTCGGCAAGGACGACCTGCTCGAATACGCGCCGGTGGTGAAGAAGAATTTGAAGCGCGGCCGCATGGCGATGGGCGAACTGGCGCAGGCGGCGGTGGAGGTGAGCGACAACAGCGCCGCCAACCTGCTGCTCCCGATGCTGGGCGGGCCGGAGGGGCTCACCGCCTTCATGCGCGCGCATGGCGACACGGTGTCGCGGCTGGACCGCACCGAACCCGCGCTCAACGAGAATGTGGAGGGCGATCCGCGCGACACGACATCGCCTGCGGCCATGGCGGGACTGATGGGACGGCTGATCTTCCGCGACATGGCGGCGGAGAGCGCCGCCAAACTGCGCGCCTGGCTCAACGCCAGCAGCACTGGAGACAAGCGGATCAAGGCGGGCCTGCCCGACGGCTGGACGTCCGGCAGCAAGACGGGGACGTGCGGCACCGCATATAATGATGTGGCGCTGGTGAAGTCGCCGACGGGAGACGAATATATCCTGGCCGTCTATCTGGACCGGCCCACGGTCGACTCAGCGAAGGCGGAGGCGGCGATCGCGGAAACCGCGCAGGCCGCGCTCAGCTTCGTCGGCCGGGCGCAAAAGAGCGGGCTGGAATAGGGGCGCATCCTGCCCCCTTGCCATCCTCGCCCCCTTTCGCCATATGCCGCGCCGGGAGTCGGGCGGACGTGATCGTCGCGAACCGGGTCAGGTCCTGACGGAAGCAGCCACAGTGATTTCGTCACGGGTCGTTCCGGCTCCTACTTTCCAGCAGCATCCTTCTTCGACAAGGGCCGCCTGAGCGGCTAGGACAGAGGCATGTCCGATTCCCCGCAGCCCTATCGCGTCCTTGCGCGCAAATATCGTCCGCGCACGTTCCGCGAACTGATCGGGCAGGACGCGATGGTCCAGACGCTGGGCAACGCGATCAAGCGCGGCCGGCTGGCCCATGCCTTCCTGATGACGGGCGTGCGCGGGGTGGGCAAGACATCGACCGCGCGCCTCATCGCCAAGGCGCTGAACTGCATCGGACCGGACGGGCAGGGCGGTCCGACGATCGATCCCTGCGGCGTTTGCGAGCCGTGCCGCGCCATCGCCGAAGGCCGCCATATCGACGTGGTGGAGATGGACGCCGCCAGCCACACCGGCGTCGATGATGTGCGCGAGATCATCGAGGCGGTGCGCTATGCCGCCGTGTCGGCACGCTACAAGATCTACATCATCGACGAAGTGCACATGCTCTCCAAAAACGCCTTCAACGCGCTGTTGAAGACGCTGGAGGAGCCGCCAGCCCATGTGAAATTCCTGTTCGCGACGACCGAGGTGAACAAGGTGCCGGTGACGGTGCTGTCCCGCTGCCAGCGGTTCGACCTGCGCCGCATCCCCGCCGAATTGCTGGCCGATCATTTCGCCCATGTGGTGGAAGCGGAGAGCGTCGCTGCCGAGGCGGATGCGCTGGCGCTAATCGCGCAGGCGGCGGAAGGGTCGGCCCGCGACGGGCTGTCGATCCTCGATCAGGCGATTGCCCACGCCGAATTGGGCGAAGGCGCGCCGCTCGTTACCGCCGCGCAGGTGCGCGACATGCTCGGCCTGTCGGACCGTGGATCGACCCGCCGCCTGCTCGGCCTCCTGCTGGCGGGCGATACGGGCGCGCTGCTCGCCGCCGTGCGCGACCAATATGCGTTGGGTGTCGAGCCTCTGGCGCTCATGCGCGGCCTCATGGAACTGGTTCATGCGGTGACGCTGGTGAAGGCGGGCCGCGATATCGTGAGCCCCGGCCAGTCCGCCGAGGAGCGGGAAGCGCTGGCCGAATGGGCCAGGCAACTGGGCTTCGCGCCGCTGCACCGGCTGTGGCAATTGCTGGTGAAGGGGCATGACGAGGTCGCCAGCGCCGTGCTGCCGATCGAAAGCTGCGAAATGGCGCTGCTTCGGGTCATGCATGCCGCCACGATGCCCGATCCGGGCGAGCTGGCGCGGTTGCTGCGCGAAGGTGGGGGGGGCGTCGCGCCTTCCGCCTCGCTGGACGGCAAGCCGGCGCCGCCGCCTTCATCTTCGACTTCGCCGGCCGCGCGCCTGCCCGCCAGCCTTCCCGATTTGATCGAAGCGTTCTGGCAGAAAGGCAAGGGCAGTCTGGCGCAGGAACTCCATGATTGCGTCCGCGTCGTCCGCTTCGCCCCGCCCGCCTTCGACTACAGGGCAACGGCGCAATTGCCGGCTGATTTTACCGCGCGTCTGCTGCCTGCCCTGCGCGAGGTGACGGGCGTCGCGTGGCAGGTGGCGCAAAGTGACGCGGATGGCGAACCGAGCCTGCTGGAACAGGAGCAGGCGGCAAAGGCGGCCGAGCGCGCGACGATCTTGGAAACCCCGGTGGTCAAGGCGGCGATGGCGGCCTTCCCCGAAGCGGAGCTTGTCGATGACAAGCCGGAACAATGGAGTGCAGGAGCATGAAGGATCTGAATGAAATCCTGGGCATGGCGAGCCGTGTTCAGGAAGAGTTGCAGCGGGCGCAGGACAATCTGGACAAGCTGGAGGTCGAAGGCGCGGCCGGCGGCGGACTGGTGAAGGTTCGCGCTTCGGCCAAGGGGCGCATCATCGGCGTGTCGATCGACGACAGCCTGCTCGCCCCGTCGGAAAAGCAGATGCTGGAAGATCTGGTCGCCGCCGCGTTCAACGACGCGCGCAAGAAGGCGGACGAGGTCAGCAACGCCGAAATGGGCAAGATGACGGCGGGGCTGCCCCTGCCTCCCGGCTTCAAGCTGCCCTTCTGACGGCGTGATAAGGCGGCGTTCATGATGACGTCCTTATGACATGCCCGTGATTGATTGGCGCGACGGGCATCCCCATAATGGCGGTGAACCGTAGAAGAGGGCCGCTTCCAATCGGCCCCGGAGACCGAATGACACTAGAATATCCCCTTCTGCCGCTGCGCGACATCGTCGTCTTCCCGCAGATGATCGTTCCGCTGTTCGTCGGCCGCGACAAGAGCGTGGCCGCGCTGGAAGCGGCCATGGAAGGCTCCAAGGAAATCTTCCTCGTCTCGCAGCTCGATCCTGCCGAGGACGATCCTGCGCGCGACTCGCTTTACGATACGGGCGTGGTCGCCGTGGTGCTGCAGCTGCTGAAGCTGCCTGACGGCACGGTCCGCGTTCTGGTGGAGGGCAAGCATCGCGCCCAGCTGGAAGGGATGGACGCGAACGAGACCTACCTCGTCGCGACGGTCTCTCCGGTGGAGGAAGCAGCGGCAGAGGGGCCGGAAGCCGCCGCGCTGATGCGGTCGGTCGCGGAGCAGTTCGAGAATTACGCCAAGCTCAACAAGAAGCTGCCGGCCGAAACCCCGGTGCAGCTGCGCGAGATCGAGGATGCGGGGCGACTGGCCGACGCGGTCGCGGCGAACATCAACGTCAAGGTGTCCGACAAGCAGTCGCTGCTGGTCGAAGCCGATCCGGTCAAGCGGCTGGAGATGGTTTTTGCCTTCATGGAAGGCGAACTGGGTGTCCTGCAGGTCGAGAAGAAGATTCGCGGCCGCGTGAAGCGGCAGATGGAGAAGACCCAGCGCGAATATTATCTGAACGAGCAGCTCAAGGCGATCCAGCGCGAACTGGGCAATGGCGAAGGCGAGGAAGGTGACGAGCTTGCCGAACTCACCGAGAAAATCGCCAAGGCCAAGCTTAGCAAGGAAGCCCGGGCGAAGGCGACGGCGGAACTCAAGAAGCTCAAGGGCATGCAGCCCATGTCGGCCGAAGCCACGGTCGTACGCAATTATCTGGACGTGCTGCTGGGGCTGCCGTGGGGCAAGAAGGGCAAGGTAAAGACCGACCTCAAGAAGGCGCAGGCGATCCTGGACGAGGATCATTTCGCGCTGGAGAAGGTCAAGGACCGGATAATCGAATATCTCGCCGTGCAGGCGCGCACCAATAAGCTGAAAGGCCCGATCCTGTGCCTCGTCGGCCCTCCGGGCGTGGGCAAGACCTCGCTCGGCCGGTCGATCGCCAAGGCGACGGGGCGCGAATTCGTGCGCCAGTCGCTGGGCGGCGTGCGCGACGAAGCGGAAATCCGTGGGCATCGCCGCACCTATATCGGATCGCTGCCCGGCAAGATCGTGTCGAACCTCAAGAAGGCGGGCACGATGAACCCGCTCTTCCTGCTCGACGAGATCGACAAGCTGGGCCAGGATTTCCGCGGCGATCCGGCCTCCGCCCTGCTGGAAGTGCTGGACCCCGAACAGAACAGCAAGTTCCAGGATCATTATCTGGAGATCGACGTCGATCTTTCGGACGTGATGTTCGTGACGACCGCCAACTCGCTGAATTTGCCGCAGCCTTTGCTCGACCGCATGGAGATCATCCGGCTGGAGGGCTATACCGAGGATGAGAAGGTCGAGATCGCGCAGCGGCACCTAGTGCCCAAGCAGATCGACGCCCATGGCCTGAAGGATGGGGAGTTTGAAGTGACGGAAGAGGCCGTGCGCGACCTCATCCGCTACTATACGCGTGAGGCTGGCGTCCGCACGCTGGAGCGCGAAGTGGCGCGGCTCGCGCGTAAGGCGCTTCGCAAAATTCTTGAGGGTGCCTATGACAAGGTCGTCATAACGCCCGAAAACCTGGCCGATTTCGCCGGAGTGCGGAAATTCCGGCATGGCGTTGGCGAGGATGAGAACCAGATCGGCGCGGTGACCGGGCTCGCCTGGACCGAAGTCGGCGGCGAATTGCTGACGATCGAGGCGGTGACGGTGCCCGGCAAGGGGCAGATCAAGACTACCGGCAAGCTGGGCGAAGTGATGACCGAGTCGGTGCAGGCCGCCTTCTCTTATGTGAAGGCGCGCTCGCCGGGCTATGGCATCAAGCCGAGCCTGTTCAACCGGAAGGACATCCACATCCACCTGCCCGAAGGTGCTGTGCCCAAGGATGGCCCGTCCGCCGGTATCGGCATGGTGACGACCATCGTTTCCACCCTGACCGGCATTCCCGTCCACAAGGATGTGGCGATGACCGGCGAGGTGACGTTGCGCGGCCGGGTGCTCCCCATCGGCGGCCTCAAGGAAAAGCTGCTGGCGGCGCTGCGCGGCGGCATCAAGACCGTGCTGATTCCCCAGGAGAATGAGAAAGACCTGGCGGAAATCCCCGCGAACATTCGCGAGGGGCTGGAAATCGTGCCGGTGTCCCATGTCGACGAGGTGCTCGCGCGGGCGCTGGTTTCGAAGCCGGAAGCGATCGCCTGGACGGAAGAAGACGACCTGGCAGCGCAGCCTCCGGCTGGTGCCGGGAGGGACGGGGACGCCACGTTGCGGCACTGAACCATCGGGAAAGCGGCGGTTAACCCTGTTATCGGCACCGAAACGACCGATCGGGCGCAAAATCGGCCATGGACCGGCGTCTTCGTCGCTTTCCCTTTGACAGTCGCGGGAATCCGCGCCTTATTGCCCGCCCTACGCCGCGATTCCTAATCAACCAACAGCACAAGGGGGTTCCCAAGGCATGAACAAGCAGGATCTGATCAGCGCGGTTGCTGAAAGCAGCGGCCTCAACAAGAATGACGCCACCAAGGCCGTGGAAGGCGTGTTCGACGCCATCAGCGGCGCGCTGAAAAAGGGTGATGAAGTCCGCCTGGTCGGCTTCGGCACCTTCTCCGTGTCGCAGCGCAAGGCTTCGACCGGCCGTAATCCCCGCACCGGCGAAACCATGACCATCAAGGCTTCGGCCCAGCCCAAGTTCAAGGCTGGCAAGGGCCTGAAGGACTCGGTCAACTAAGCGGCCGGCGACGTCGCCCCAGCGGCGGCGTCCACCGATCGACGATTGCCGGCATCGCGGCCGGGAAGTTACGGGAGAGTGGCGCGGCAAGGCAGGTTTCTGCCCGCGCAATCAAGCCAAAGGCAGGGGGACGAAGACGGAAACGTTTTCGTCCCTTTCTTTATGGTAGCGATACCGTGTCATTCTTCCGGCAAAGGGCCAGGATAACCCATGACGAGCGGCAAGGCAGGGGTGGCATATAAAGCGGCTTGGGCGATCCTGACGCTGATGCTCGCGGCCTGCGGTGGCGGCAATTACCGTCCGGTCCGGGACACGCCGGTCAAGATCGGTCCGCCCTACGCGGTGCGCGGCATCACCTATGTTCCGGCGGCTGACCCCACTTATGACATGCTGGGCTATGCGAGCTGGTATGGATCGGAGTCGGGCAATCGCACCGCCAATGGAGAGCGGTTTCGCGCCAAATGGATCACTGCAGCGCATACCGTCCTGCCGCTGCCAACCTATGTGGAGGTGACGTCGCTGGACAGCGGACGCACGATCCTGGTCCGGGTCAATGATCGCGGACCCTTTTCCGGCCGAGGCCGCATCATCGACCTGTCGCGCGGCGCGGCCGAGCAACTGGGCATCAGAGCACAGGGCCATGCCGCCGTCCGCGTGCGCGTGGTGGAGCCGCCGGAGCGGGACAAGGAGCGCCTGCGCAAGGGCAAGGCGGCGGCGGAAAGGCCCCGTGTTTCCGAACACATCCTTGCCAATCTTCGGGGCCAATTGCAGGCGGGAACACGGTAGGCCAGGAAAATTCCACCGTCGGGCTTTGACGCTTGACGGGCGGGGATGGGCCGCATATGTGGCCCTTCTCTCGGGGCAAGCAGCCCCCATGGCGATCGTAGCTCAGTTGGTTAGAGCGCTGGTTTGTGGTACCAGAGGTCGTGGGTTCGGATCCCATCGGTCGCCCCATTTTCCCCCGACATTCCCTCTTGGCAGGGCTTCGCAGGTCTGCATTTGCGCTCTATAGCCGCTGCATGAACGACGCACGCGACAAGGGGCTGGCCCTCAATCCCAAATATGACAGGGACGGCCTGATCACCGCCGTCGTCACAGACGATCATAGCGGCGAGTTGCTGATGGTGGCGCACATGAATGCCCAGGCGCTCACGCTGACCATCGATACCGGGCTCGCCCATTTCTGGTCCCGCAGCCGACAGGCGTTGTGGAAGAAGGGCGAAACGTCCGGCCATATGCTGGAAGTGCGCGATCTGCGGATCGACTGCGATCAGGACGCGGTGTGGGTCAGGGCGGCACCAGCAGGACCGACATGCCACACCGGCGCGCGATCCTGCTTCTTCCGCCGGATCGGACAGG
Organism: Sphingobium olei; assembly: GCF_042678845.1. Lineage (NCBI taxonomy): Bacteria > Pseudomonadati > Pseudomonadota > Alphaproteobacteria > Sphingomonadales > Sphingobiaceae > Sphingobium > Sphingobium olei. The sequence continues at coordinate 83,648 of NZ_JBHTLS010000127.1, forward strand.
ATGGGCTCAGCAACGTCGATGCGGCGGACTAGCGCCGCGCTGCTCCTCCTGTCGGCAGCGGCATGCCAGCGTGCGCCGATCGCCCCGGATGCCGGCCCGAGCGAAGGCGCGGTGTCTGGCCTGGAACGTGCGGCGATCGCCAGCGGCGCGATCACCGACGCGCGCCGAATGTCTCCCGTGGGCCTGTACCAGCGCCGTCATGAAGCGGGGCGCGACGCGCTGTGCGTCATTCCCGGACAAGCGGGGCGGTTTCGCTTCGGACTGGAGGCGGTATTTGGCGAGGAGCCGAGTTGCCGCGGGCATGGCATGGCGCGCCGCGCCGGCGACAAGCTGATCCTGAGCTTCAGGGGCAGCGATCGCTGCATCATCGTCGCCCAATATGATGGGGATCAGGTGGCCTTGCCGGGCGTCGTGGACATGGCCTGCGCCGATCTTTGCCAGGGGCGCGGATCGCTGGAGGGCGTCAGCTTTCCGCGCGTTTCGAGCGACGCCGCCTCCGCGCTTCGCGGGCGTAACCGGAGCGGCGACCTTCTATGCGGCGATCAGTGACCGATATAGCGGCCGGGGCGATGGTTGACCATCAGCACGGCGTTCATCGCAGCCGCTGACAGGACGGACAGCCCGAAGCGCTCGAAGCTGAGCAAGGGCAGCGACGCCAGCAGGATCAGGATATCGCACAGCATCTGGGTGCGTCCGGCGTTCCAGCCGCGCGATTTTTGCAGGATCAGCGCGACCACGCCAACGCCGCCGACACCTGCGCCGTGGCGGGCGATCGCCAATATGCCAAACCCGATGATCGACCCGCCGAACAGCGCGGCGAACAGCGGGCTGACCCGCGCGATCTGCAACGCGGTGGGCATGACCAGCCCGACGGCCATGATGGCGATGTTGGCGAACAGGGTCTTGAGCCCGAACGCCGTTCCCATGGCGCGTCCGGCGAACAGGAAGAAGGGCAGGTTGATGATCAGGAACAGCGCGCCGGGCGACCAGTGCAACAGATACGACAGCAGCAGCGCGATGCCCGCCATCCCGCCCGTCACCAGCTTGGCCTGATTGAGCAGCATCAGCCCCATAGCGATGAACGCGCAGCCGATCGCGATGGCATAGCCATCCTCCGCCAGGCTGTGGGGGCGCGGTTGAAGGAGCGTTGGATCGGAAGCAGGCGGCATGGGCAAGGGTGTCCGTGGTGGCGTGTCGCCCCAGCATCTCCCCTTCCAGACCTTTGCGCGGCTATAGCGTCATCCCGGCAGAAGGAAACCCGGCTCAACCGCCGGTGTCAATCTGCGATGGACCGAAGTCCTGGTAGCTCAACGCTACATCTCGAAGGGATCGCGAAAGACGTTTATTCGGCGGCCATCAGCGAGCGGGGGGGCTGGCGGCGCTCCAGTGCGATCGCCGCCAGGTAGATGAGGAGGCCGCCCAGCGCCAGAGCGCAGCCGATCCAGCCTGTCGATACCAGACCACAGCCCGCGGCGATCGACAGGCCGCCGAGCCACGGTCCCAGCGCGTTCGCGATGTTGAAGGCGCTGTGATGCAAGGCCGCCGCAAGCGTCTGCGCGTCGCCCGAAACGTCCATCAGCCGCGCCTGCAGCGGCGTGCCAAGGCCGCCGCCGATGCCGATCAGGAAGATGTTGAGCCCGAGCGTCCAGATATTCCCGGCCATGAAGGGAAAGATCGCCAGCGCCGCCGCGCTCCACAGCAGCACGCCGATGACGGTGCGGTTGAGCGCGCGGTCTGCCGCCCAGGCAGCCCCCAAATTGCCGAGCGTCAAACCGACGCCGAAAATGACGAGGACCAACGGTACATAGGTTTCGGGAACATGAGTCACCTCGATCATGGTTGAGGCGACATAGGTATAGACCGCGAACAGGCCGCCAAAGCCGATCGCCCCGGTAAGCAGGGTGAGCCACACCTGCGACTTGCCCAGTGCGGTGAGTTCGCGCATCGGGCTGGCGCCCGGATCGCCCGCGTCTCGCGGCGCGAACAATGCGACCAGCGTCACCGTCGCCAGCGCGAGCGCCGCCACGACGAAGAAGCCGGACCGCCAGCCCAGCACCTGACCCATCCAATTGGCCACGGGCACGCCGATCACGGTCGCGACGGTCAGGCCGGTCATCACCTTGGCGATGGCAAGGGCGCGTTTCTCGATGGGCACCAAGTTGGCGGCGACCAGCGCCGCGACGCCGAAATAGGCACCATGGGGTACGCCCGACAGGAAACGGAACAGCAGCATCCAGGGGTAGCTGGGCGAGAGGGCCGACAAGGCGTTGGCGATCGCGAAGACCGTCATCAATCCGATCAGCAGCATCCTGCGCGGCAGCCGCGCGCCGAAAGCGGCGATGACCGGCGCGCCCGCCACCACGCCCAGCGCATAGGCGCTGATCGCATGGCCGGCAGTCGGCGCATCGATGCCCAGATCGCGTGCGAAGAAGGGCAGCAGGCTCATCGACGCGAATTCGGTCGTGCCGATGGCGAACGCGCCGACCGACAACGCGAAGATAACAAGCGCGGGATGCGCGGTACGCGAGGCGTTCGCCATGGCCAGCTCCATGCTGCAATGCAAAATCTTGAGAGAGGGCGCAGATGGGCTTCATGACAGCGCAGGTCAACCCCGATGCGGCTGTCTTTCCTGCATCGCCAAATGCGTCGCCCGCAATCGTGCCGTCAGCCGCCGATCTTCGCCTTGCTGACGTCGAGCATCTTGCCATTGGTGATGACGACCAGGTCGCCGCGTTTCACCACGCCGAACAATTTGCGCGCGAAATCGACGGGCACGCCGATGCAGCCATGCGTGGCACGTCCATATTGCACGTCGCTGCCATGGATGAACACGCCATCGCTGGTCAGGCGCAGGGCATAGGGCATGGGCGCGCCATAGAGGTTCGACACATGGTCGGCGTCCATCTGCGTGATCGGGAACGCGCCCTGCGGGCTGGGCTTGTCGGTGGCGCCGTAGAGAATGACCGCCGCGCCGATCTCATACCCCGCGCGGAAGACGGAGAGGGTTTCGGCCTTCAGATCGACAGTGACGATGACCGGGCCGGATGCAGGCGCGCCCTTTTCGTCCCAGACATAGTCGCCGTGGCGGAAGGGACCGTCGATGCGCAAGACGCGCCTGACGGTCAGCGCCCGCGGATCGATCGCCATGGGCTGGTCGCTGCGTCGTTCGACGAGCGGGGCGATCGGGGGAGGAGCGACGGCCCCAGGCTTGGCGCCGGCAGCGGGCGCGGGCGCGGCATCTTGGGCGGCGGGCCGGTCGATCCAGTGCATCGCCAGCCACGCGGCGCCGGCCAATGCCCCGCCGATCGCCAGCTTGGGGCCTGCGGCTTTCGCCAATCCCTTGATGAAGCCCGCCATATCCTTACGCCTCTCGTCCTTGACGCTGGCATAGGATGAAAAGGTTAAGCTCAGGCTTCCCGCGCGACTTCCGCCGCAGCGATGGCCGTGAGGTTCAGGATGCCGCGCGAGGTAACACCGGGCGTCAGCACATGGATGGGCTTGGTGAGGCCGATCAGCATCGGACCAACGGTGGGCGAACTGGACGAGGCCGACAGCGCAGTCAGCGTGATGTTGGCCGCATCGAGATTGGGCATCACCAGCAAGTTGGCCGGTCCCTCGAACCGGGAGTCCGGCACCAGCCGCTCGCGCAGCGACTGGCTGAGCGCGGCATCGGCATGCATTTCACCGTCCACCGCCAGATCGGGCGCGGCTTCCCGCACCAGCCGGAAAGCCTTTCGCATCTTGCGCGCGCTGTCGCTGTGCGACGCGCCGAAATTGGAATGGGACAGCAGGGCCGCGCGCGGCGTGAGCCCGAAATGGCGCAGCTCCGCGCTGGCGGCCAGCGTCATTTCCGCCACCTGCTCAGGCGTCGGATCGGGCACCATATGAGTGTCAGTGATGAACAGCGCGCCGGCATCCAGGATCAGGCCCGACAGTGCGTAGACGCGGCTGTGATCGGGCACCCGGTCGATGATGCGCAGCACATGCTCCACCTGACCCCAATATTCCGAGCGTCCGCCGACCAGCGCGGCATCGACCCGGCCGGTGCGCAGCAGCATCGCGGCGGTGATGGTGGGGCGGCGATAGACATGGCGCAGAATCTCGTCCGCAGGCACGCCCTTTCGCCCGGCGATGGCACGATAGGCTTCCACCAGTTCGCCCATGACGAGGTGATCCGTTTCCGGGTCTATCACCTCGACGTCGCGCTCGAAATCGAAGGACAGACCGAGTTCGGGCAGCTTCTGTTCCAGGATGCGGCGGCGGGCGATCAGCGTCGGGCGAACGATCCCTTCGTCCAGCGCGTCGCTGATGGCGCGCAGCACGCGTTCATCCTCGCCCTCGCCATAGGCGATACGGCAATGGCTGCCCCGGGCCGCTTCGAACACCGGCAGCATCAACTGGCCGGATCGGGTCGCCTGGCGCGTCAGGCTGCGCTTATAGTCGTCGAGGTCGAGCGTCCTTTTCGCGACGCCGCTGTCCATCGCCGCCTTGGCGACCGCGACCGCGATCTCGCCGATCAGGCGCGGGTCGAAGGGGGTGGGGATGATATAGTCCGGTCCGAACACCAGCTTGCGACCGCCATAGGCCTGCGCCACGCTGTCATGCGCGGGCATGCGGGCCAGGGCGGCGATGGCGTCTGCGGCGGCGACCTTCATCGCCTCGTTGATCTGCGTCGCGCCCACGTCCAGCGCGCCCCGGAAGATATAGGGGAAGCAGAGGACATTGTTGACCTGATTGGGATAGTCGGACCGGCCGGTGGCGATGATCGCGTCCGGGCGCACCTCGCGGGCGGCCTCTGGGCGGATTTCCGGCTCCGGGTTGGCGAGCGCGAAGATAAGGGGATTGGGCGCCATCAGGGGCAGCCATTCGGGCTTCAGCACGCCCGGAGCGGAAAGTCCCAGGAACAGGTTCGCGCCCGGCAGGACATCCGGCAGAGTGCGCGCATTGGTATTGCGGGCATAGCGCGCCATGTTCGGCAACATGCCCTCGCGGCCGGCATGGATCACGCCGTCCTTGTCCGTCATAGTGACATTCTCGACCGGCAGGCCCATCGATACCAGCAGGTCGACGCAGGCCAGCGCCGCCGCGCCCGCTCCGGACGTCACCAGCTTCGCATCCGCCAGCGTCTTGCCCTGCAGCACCAGCGCGTTGCGGACCGCCGCAGCGACAACGATTGCGGTGCCATGCTGGTCGTCATGGAAGACCGGAATGTTCATCCGCTCCTTCAGCCGCGCTTCGATCGCGAAACATTCGGGAGCCTTGATGTCCTCCAGGTTTATGCCGCCGAAGGTCGGTTCCAGCAGGGCGACGGCATCCACGAACCTGTCGGGATCGGTCGTGTCCACTTCGATGTCGAACACGTCGATATCGGCGAATTTCTTGAAGAGGACCGCCTTGCCCTCCATCACCGGCTTCGACGCGAGAGCGCCGATCGCGCCAAGGCCAAGGACCGCCGTTCCGTTGGAGATGACGGCGACCAGGTTGCCGCGCGCGGTATAGTCCAGCGCCTTGTCCGGATCGGCGGCGATTTCGACGCAGGGCGCCGCAACACCCGGCGAATAGGCCAGCGCCAGGTCGCGCTGGTTCACCATCCGCTTGGTCGGCTCTATCCGGAGTTTTCCCGGTTGCGGGTAGCGGTGATAGTCGAGGGCTGCGCGGCGGGTGTTATCGTCCATATGCCGGGCCTTAGAGCCTCGGTTCCGCTAGGGCAAGACAGGGCGCTCCCACGGCGGCGTCGGCGCGTAAAGTCCGACAAGAAATTCGACGAATGCGGTGAGCGCGCGTGGCGGATTGGCCTGGGGCAGGTGCACGGCATAAAGGCCGACATCGGCCGAGCCTTCATGATCGGGCAGGATCTGACGCACCTTCCCACGCTCCAGCGCATCGGCAATGTCCCATAGCGAACGCAGCGCGATGCCGCCGCCCGCCAGCGTGAGCTCGCGCACCAACTCGCTGCTGTTAGTGCGGACGTGGCTGCGTCCCTCGACCGTGATCGGCCCGCTCGGTCCTGCCAGTCGCCACGGCATCTGCCCTTCCGCGGCCAGCAGCCGGTGGTTCTTGAGATCGGCGACTTTTGTGGGCGTTCCGAAGTGGTCCAGATAGTCGGGCGCGGCGCAAAGCATGCGGCGGTTGGTTGCCAGCCTCCGCGCGGTGACGCCGCTACCGGGATCGGCGGTGATGCGGATGGCGAGATCGAAGCGGCCGCCGAGCAGGTCGCTATACGCGTCCGAAAGATCGACGCTAAGATCGACTGCCGGATGATCGTCCAGGAAGCGCTTGAGAAAAGGCGCGAGGTGCATCCGCCCGAAGGAGGTGGGGGCGCTGATCCGCAGGGGACCGCTTGCCAGGACCGATGCGCCGGAGACCCGCCGTTCGGCATCGTCCAGAGCCGCGAGGATCGCGCGCAGATCGGCGTGGAGCCGTTCGCCCGCCGGAGTCAGCGTCAGCCGCCGGGTCGTGCGGTGAACGAGCTTCGCCCCAAGCCTTTGCTCCAGCCGGGCCAGCCGCTTGGACATCATCGCCGGAGAGATATGCAGCCGCCGTCCCGCCGCTGCGAGGCCGCCTTCATCGACTATGGTTACGAACAGTTCATGATCGGGATCCATCATATTCATTCACCAGAGGAATGGCTGTATTCGCATAATAGCGGATATACGGCATAATGGGAAAGGGCTATTGCAGTTTCAATGATGAACAGTCCCGAGGAGAAGAGCCATGACCGACCCGATGATCGACAAAGCCGGCCTACGCGTCGCCGTTTTGCTCGCGGACTTTATCGAGCAGCATGCGCTTCCCGGCACCGGCATCGCGCCTGACACCTTCTGGGCCGGGGCGGCGGATATCCTCGCGCGCTTCGCGCCAGAAAACAGGGCGCTCCTGCGCAAGCGCGACACGCTTCAGGCGCAGATCGACAGCTGGCATGAACAGCGCCGCGGCCAGCCGCACGATCCGATCTCCTACGAAACATTCCTGCGGGACATCGGCTATCTTGTTCCCGAACCTGCGCCGTTCCAGATCGGCAGCACGAATGTCGATGAGGAGGTCGCGCGCATGGCCGGGCCGCAACTGGTCGTGCCTATCCTCAATGCCCGCTTCCTGCTGAACGCCGCAAATGCACGGTGGGGCAGCCTCTATGACGCACTGTACGGCACGGACGCGATAGCCGGCGCGCCGGCCGGCAAGGGCTATGATGCGGCGCGCGGCGCGCAGGTCGTTTCCTGGGCGAAGGCTTTTCTCGACGACGCGGTTCCTCTGGCGGACGGGAGCTGGGCGGAGCTGGGGAGTGACGATATCGTCCTTGCCGATCCCGCTCAGTTCGTCGGCACGAGTGAGAAGGGCCGGCTCTTCCGCCACAACGGGCTGCATATCGAAGTCGTGTTCGACAAGGGGCACCCGATCGGCGCGACCGATCCCGCGGGTATTGCCGACGTCATCCTGGAATCGGCCCTGACCACCATCTGCGATCTGGAGGATTCAGTCGCCGCCGTCGATGCGCGGGACAAGGTCGCGGCCTATGCCAACTGGCTTGGCCTGATGCGCGGCGACCTCACTGACCGGTTCGACAAAAATGGCGCGATGATGACGCGGGCGCTCAACCCTGACCGCAGCTACACCGCGGCAGACGGCACATCCTTTACGCTGCCGGGGCGCAGCCTGCTGTTCGTCCGCAATGTCGGCCATCTGATGACCACGCCCGCGATCCGACTGCCCAATGGCGACGAGGCACCGGAAGGCATCGTCGACGGCATCATGACCAGCCTGATCGCGCTTCACGATCTGAAGGGACGCCGGGCCAACAGCCGCGCTGGCAGCCTCTACATCGTCAAGCCCAAGATGCACGGCCCGGATGAAGTCGCCTTCACCGACCGGCTGTTCGACGCGATCGAGGACATGATGGGCATGGCCCGTCACACGATCAAGGTCGGCGTCATGGACGAGGAGCGCCGCACCTCGGCCAACCTCGCCGCCTGCATCCACGCGGTGAAGGATCGCATCGTCTTCATCAACACCGGCTTCCTCGACCGCACCGGCGATGAGATGCATACGTCGATGCAGGCGGGGCCGATGATCCCCAAAAGCGAGATGAAGGCGAGCGACTGGATTGCGGCCTATGAGGACCGGAATGTGCAGATCGGCCTCGCCTGTGGCTTTTCCGGCCGGGCGCAGATCGGCAAGGGCATGTGGGCAGCGCCCGATCGCATGGCCGACATGCTGGATCAAAAGGCCGGCCATCCGACGAGCGGCGCGAACACCGCCTGGGTTCCCTCGCCAACCGCCGCGACCCTGCACGCGACGCACTATCATCGCATCGACGTCTTCGCCCGTCAGGCAGCGCGCCAGGCGGAAGGCGTGGCTCCGATCGAAAAGCTGCTGACCCTGCCCATCGCCACCGGCCGCAATTTCTCTGAGGAAGAGATCGCGCGGGAGCTGGACAATAATGCGCAGGGCATATTGGGCTATGTCGTCCGCTGGATCGACCAGGGCGTTGGCTGCTCCAAGGTGCCCGACATCCATGACATCGGCCTGATGGAGGATCGCGCGACATTGCGCATCTCCTCGCAACATATGGCGAACTGGCTGCTGCATGGCGTCTGCACGGCGGAACAGGTCGATGCGGCGCTCCGTCGCATGGCGGCGAAGGTCGATGCGCAGAATGCCGCCGATCCGCTCTACGAGCCGATGAGCGGGCGGGAAGGGGACAGCCTCGCCTTCCTGGCGGCGCGCGCACTGGTGTTCGAAGGCGTCGAGCAGCCCAACGGCTATACCGAGCCCCTGCTTCACGCCTTCCGCGCGAAGAAGAAGGCGCAGGCTGTGCTGGAGCCGGCCTGACGCGTTTGTTGTGGCGGCTTTCCGGCTGCGCTAGCCCACTGGCTGCGTAACGCTCGGAGAGTCGCCATGACCATCATCGTCCACCATCTGAACAACAGCCGGTCGCAACGCATCCTCTGGCTGTTGGAGGAACTGGGCGAACCCTATGTGGTGCGCCGATACGAGCGGGACAAAAAGACGATGCGCGCGCCTGCCTCCCTGCGTGCCGTTCATCCGCTCGGACGGTCTCCGGTGGTGGAGGTTGACGGGCATCGCTTGATCGAGACGGGCGCGATCATGGAGTATCTGGTCGCGCGGGCAGGGGGACGCTTCGGTCCACCCGCCGATGCGCAGGGCGCAATCCTCTATCGCCAGTTCATCCACTATGCCGAAGGATCGATGATGCCGCCGCTGCTCGCCCTGCTGGTGGTGAACAGGCTGGGCCTGCTGGGACGCCCGGCGCGGCCGACCGTGCAGGGGATGCTGAACGATCATCTCGACTGGCTGGAGACCGAACTGGCCGGGCGCCCCTTCTTCGCGGGCGACATCTTCACCGCCGCCGACATGATGATGAGCTTTCCGCTGGAAGCGTCGCGCGCGCGGGGCGGGCTGGACGCCTCGCGGCCCAATATCCTCCGCTGGCTGGATGACATGCACGCCCGCCCGGCCTATCAGACAGCGCTGACGACCGGGGGAGCCTACGCCTATGCCTGATCGCCGCACGCTGTTGCGCCACGCCGCTGCCGGGATCGCGATGGCATCCGTCAGCCCGCGCCTCTTCGCGCAGGAGCGGGCGGCCGAGGCGCTGGGATCGCTCACCGGCGATGTCGTGCCCATCGGCAAGGCGGAGCGCGCCGACCGGCTCGCCCGCGCGCAAAGGATGATGCAGGCGGCGGGCATCGACGCGCTGCTGGTCGAGCCGGGTGCCAGCCTCATCTATTATACGGGCATAAGATGGCACCGGTCGGAAAGGCTGACCGCCGCCGTGATCCCGGCAAGCGGCGCGCCACTGATCGTCTGCCCCTTTTTCGAAAAGCCCTCGATCGACGAATCGCTTGCCATTCCCGCCGAGGTCCGCGTCTGGCAGGAGGATGAAAGTCCTTATGCCCGGATCGCGGACTTCCTGGCGGCAAGGGGGCTGGCGAAAGGTCGCATCGGGATAGAGGAAACGGTGCGCTATTTTGCCGTGGACGGCCTCAAGGCGGCGCTTCCTGCGGCAACGTTGGTGAAGGATCCTGTCACCCGCGCGATCCGGATGCGCAAGACCGCTGCCGAGATCGCGCTGATGCAGAAGGCCGCCGATGTCACCATGGGGGCCTATCGCTGGACCTACCCGCAGGTGAAGACCGGCATGACGCCGGCGGATATCGGCGCGCTCACGTCGGCCGCGACCAAACAACTGGGCGGCAAGGTCGAATTCAATCTCGTCCTGCTGGGCGAAGCCGCCGCCTATCCGCACGGATCGGGCAAGCCCCAGGCGGTTCGGGCGGGAGAGGTGGTGTTGATGGATTGCGGCTGCACCGTCGAGGATTATCAGTCCGACATCAGCCGGACCTGGGTGCATGGCGCCGCGCCCACCCCGCAGCAGCGCAAGGTCTGGGACCATGTGTCGCACGGGCAGAAGATCGCAATCGAGGCGGCAAGGCTGGGTGTTCCGGCGGGGTCAGTCGACGATGCCGTGCGCAGCTATTATGAAGGACAAGGCTACGGCCCCCGCTATGCCTTGCCCGGCCTGTCGCACCGCACCGGTCATGGCATAGGCATGGAAGGGCATGAGCCCGTCAACCTCGTCCATGGCGAAACGACGAAGCTGGACGTCGGCATGTGCTTTTCCAACGAACCGGGCCTTTATCTGCCGGGTGTCATGGGCATTCGCATGGAAGATTGCTTCCATATGACAGGGAAGGGGTCGCAATGGTTTTCGACCCCGCCCACGTCGATCGACCAGCCGATCGCCTGACGAGCCCACGCCAATGGCATAGGCAAGCGCCTGTTCCTTCAAGTTTTCCGTTCCGCTGCCGTTATCGGGTCCAGGGGCCACGAAAGGCTAAGGATGAAGAAACGGGAACCGCGTGTTCTGACGTCCATTCCGGCGCGAATGCGCCTGGAAGACCAGTGGCTTGACGTCAAGATCATGAACCTGTCGCTGCACGGCATGATGCTGCGCATGGCGCGCGCGCCGAGGCGCGGCAGCTATATCGAGGTCCGGCGCGCCTCTTCGGTCATCGTCGGGCGGGTGGTATGGTCGAAGGACGGCCAGTGCGGCATCCGCGCACAGGACGAGATCGACATGGCGATGCTGACCAACGCTCCGGTCCAGGTTGCAGCGCCAGCGTGGAAGGCGGGCGACGCTGACCGTCGCGCGGACCAGCGCAGGCATGTCGAGCATAGTGAGGAGCGCAGCCGCCTCATCGCGCGTCGGCTGCAATTCGGCTCCCTGACGCTGTTCGTCCTGCTGGCCTCGGCGGCGATCCTCAAGATCATCAGCGACAGCTTCGTCGAGGCCATTGCGCAGGTCGCCGAGGCACTCTGATCCGAAGTGCGGTCGCCTGTCCTTGCCTGATCGCACAAGGTCAAAAGCCCCGCTTGTGCGGCGGACCGCTTCCCACTAAATCGCCCCCATGACCTCGACCAACGACATTCGCCGCTCCTTCCTCGATTATTTTGGGGCGAACGGCCACACCATCGTGCCGTCGGCGCCGCTGGTGCCGCATAACGATCCTACGCTGATGTTCGTCAACGCCGGAATGGTGCCGTTCAAGAATGTCTTCACCGGCCTGGAAACGCGCCCCTACAAGAGGGCGACGTCGAGCCAGAAGTCGGTGCGCGCCGGCGGCAAGCATAATGATCTCGACAATGTCGGCTATACCGCGCGGCATCATACCTTCTTTGAAATGCTGGGGAATTTCAGCTTCGGCGACTATTTCAAGGAACAGGCGATCACCCATGCCTGGACCCTGCTGACGAAGGAGTGGGGTCTGCCGGCGGAGAGGCTGACCGCGACCGTCTATCATACGGACGACGAAGCCTTCGACCTGTGGAAGAAGATCGCCGGCCTGCCCGAAGAGCGGATCATCCGCATCCCGACCAAGGATAATTTCTGGGCGATGGGCGACAGCGGCCCCTGCGGTCCCTGCTCGGAAATCTTTTACGACCATGGCGACCATATCTGGGGCGGCCCTCCGGGATCGCCGGAGGAGGATGGCGACCGCTTCGTCGAGATATGGAACCTCGTCTTCATGCAATATGAGCAGGAAGCGAATGAGATCGTCAGCGAACTACCCAAGCCCAGCATCGACACCGGCATGGGGCTGGAGCGCATCGCCGCCGTCCTGCAGGGCGTGCACGACAATTATGACACCGACACGTTCAAGGCGCTGATCGCCGAGAGCGGCGCGCTCAGTAGGACCGCCACGGACGGCGAGCATAAGGCCAGCCACCGCGTGATCGCGGATCACCTGCGCTCGACCAGCTTCCTGATCGCGGACGGCGTGCTGCCGGCGAATGAGGGGCGCGGCTATGTGCTGCGCCGGATCATGCGCCGCGCCATGCGCCACGCCCACATCATCGGCGCGAAGGAGCCGTTGATGTACCGGCTGGTGTCGTCGCTGGTTTCGGAGATGGGCGGGGCCTATCCCGAGCTCGTCCGCGCCCAGCCGCTGATCGAGGAAACGCTGCTGCGCGAGGAAACCCGTTTTCGCAAGACGCTGGAAAATGGCCTCCGGCTGCTGGACGAAGCGACCGGCGGCCTGGCCGAAGGCGGCACGCTGCCTGGCGAAACCGCGTTCAAGCTCTACGACACCTACGGCTTCCCCTATGACTTGACCGAAGATGCGCTGCGTTCGCGCGGCCTTACGGTGGACCGCGCTGGTTTCGACAGCGCCATGGCGGAGCAGAAGGCCGCCGCCCGCGCCGCGTGGAAGGGATCGGGCGAGAAGGCGTCGGACGAAATCTGGTTCGACATCGCGGAAGAGGTCGGCAATACCGAATTCATCGGCTACGCCTCGACCAAGGGCGAGGGCGAAGTGCGCGCCATCGTGAGGAATGGCGCGCGGGTCGAGAGCGCCTCGGTGGGCGACGAAGTGGTCATCATCACCAACCAGACGCCCTTCTACGGCGAAAGCGGCGGCCAGATGGGCGACGCCGGCACCATTACGACGCAGGGCGGCTTTTCCGCAAGGATCGAGGATACGGCCAAGCCGCTCGGCCGCCTCCATGCCCACAAGGCGAAGGTGGAAGCGGGCAGCATCAAGGTGGGCGATACCGTGAACCTCGCCATCGACGTCGACCGCCGCGACCGCATCCGCGCCAACCACAGCGCCACGCACCTGCTTCACGCCGCGCTGCGCAAGGAACTGGGCGCGCATGTGACGCAGAAGGGCAGCCTTGTCGCACCCGATCGGCTGCGCTTCGACTTCTCGCATCCCGAAGCGCTGACCCACAAGCAGATCGCGGCGGTCGAGGCCGATGTGAATGGGCAGATCCGCTATAATGAAGCGGTCAACACGCGCCTCATGACCCCCGACGACGCCATAGCGGCGGGCGCCATGGCGCTGTTCGGCGAAAAATATGGTGACGAGGTGCGCGTCCTTTCCATGGGCCGGGGCGGTCCGCTGGCCGAGGAGCTGCATTATTCGGTCGAACTGTGCGGTGGCACCCATGTCAATGCGACGGGCGACATCGCCCTGTTCAAGATCGTGTCGGAAAGCGCCGTCTCTTCGGGCGTTCGCCGTATCGAAGCGTTGACCGGCGAGGCCGCACGCCTTTGGCTCACCGATCGGGACGACAAGCTGCGCCAGACGGCTGCGGCGCTGAAAACGACGCCGGAGGATGTGCCTGCGCGCATCGCTGCCCTGGTCGAACAGAGCCGCAAGCTGGAGCGCGAACTGGCAGACGCGAAGAAGGCGCTGGCGCTGGGCGGCGGCGGCGCGGCCAAGGCGGCGGGGCCGGAGCAGGTCGGCGCGGTCAGTTTCATCGGCCAGGTGATCGACGGACTGGACCCCAAGGAACTGCGCGGCATCGTCGATCAGAACAAGGCGACGCTCGGCAGTGGCATTTCCGCCGTGCTGGCGGTGGTGGACGGCCGCGCCAGCATCGCCGTGGGCGTGACCGACGACCTGACCGCCACTATCAGCGCGGTCGATCTGGTCCGCGCGGGCGTGGAAGCGCTGGGCGGCAAGGGCGGCGGCGGTCGTCCCGACATGGCGCAGGGCGGCGGCCCGGATGGCGACAAAGCGCAGGCGGCGATCGACGCGGTCAAGGCTGCGCTGGCGAGCGTCCCGGCCTGACCATTCGCAGAGGGAGGGCTCTTCCCTCCCTCGTCATGCCGGGCTCGACCCGGCATCCCGCTTCTTAAAGGGTGGGCCGCTTGTCGAACCGGTCGCGAGGTTCAGCCGGCGCGTCCGCTATGTCTATTCGTGCTACCGCCGCTGCCGGTGGACCGTCATGAGCTCGCCGGATGAAAGCCTCCACCGCCTCATGCCTGCCCTGCACCAGCGCTTCGACGCTTCCGTCCGTCCGGTTGCGGACCCAGCCGGTCAGTCCCAGCTCCCGCGCCGTCTCCACTGTCCACGCCCGATACCAGACGCCCTGCACGCGACCGAAGATCATGAGACGGCGCGCGATGAGTCCATCCGGCATCAGCGCACCCGCTTGATCCAGGTCTGCCCGCCTTCGCGGACCTCGGTAATGAAATTGGGGATCGCGGCGACCAGGTCAGACAGCCGCTTGAAGCCATAGTTGCGCACGTCGAAGCTCGACCGGTTGCCCACGCGCTGGCCGACCGGCCCTAGCGCCACGAAGCCGCGTTCGTCCCGCTTCGCTTCATCATAGGCGTCGATCAGCAGGCGCACCACCTCCGGATCGACTGCGCCTCCCGACAGGGGCGGAGAGGGCGGAGGGGGCTGCGTCGCTGGTTCCTTTGCCGGCGGCTGCGTCTTCGCCTTCGTCCTTGCCGGTGCCGCCTTCTTGGCCACCGGCACGTCCGCCGGCTTCAGCGCCGCCACATCGATGAAGCGGGTGCAGGCGCGGCGAAACCCTTCCGGCGTGTTCGCCGTGCCAAAGCCGTAGACGGGAATGCCGTCCTGCCGCAGCCGGGTCACGAGCGGGGTGAAGTCGCTGTCGCTGGACATGAGGCCGAACCCATCGACCCGCCCGCTGGACAAAAGGTCCATGGCGTCGATCGTCATCTTCATGTCGGTGGCGTTCTTGCCTTTGGTCAAGTCGAACTGCTGCTGCGGTTCGATCGCCTGCGCGACCGAAAGCGCTGCCCAGGTCTTGAGCGTCGTCTTGCTCCAATTGCCGTAGGCGCGGCGGATATTGACCGTGCCCAGTTCCGCCAGCACCGTCATGACCGGGTCGAAATGCGCCGCCGACGCATTGTCCGCGTCGATGAGCAGCGCGATATTGCCGCGGCCTTCCTGTCGTGTCGCCATCGGGCCGTCTCCAGTCTGTTCTGTCTGCGGTTCAGGCGGGCGAAAAAACGCCGGTCGCCTCGTCGAGCACATGCAACTGCCCATCGGAGATCGCGAAGAAGCTACCGATCAGCTTCAACTCGCCGGCCTTCTCCTTGTGCCGGACGCAGGGGAAACTGCGCAGGTTGGCCAAGCTGACTTTGACGCCCTCCTGCTCCATGGCGCGTTCCGCGTCCCGGTCGCGGCGTTCGCCATATTGGGCCACCACCTTCTCGCGCGCCTCATCCAGCAAATCGATCCAGTGATGGATGAAGCCGCCTTCACCCGGAGGCGCGTCCTTGAGGTCATGGCTCAAAGCCGCCTTGCAGCCGCCGCACTTGCCATGACCCATGACGACGATCTCGCCCACTTTCAGCACCTGCACCGCAAATTCCAGCGCGGCCGAAACGCCGTGCCGGCCGGGGGTGGTTTCGAAAGGAGGGACCAGCGCCGCGACGTTGCGCACCACGAAGATCTCGCCGGGACTGGTGTCGAAAATCTGCGCCGGATCGACCCGGCTGTCTGAACAGGCGATCACCATGACACGCGGGCTCTGGCCCTCGCTGAGTTCCGTCCAGCGCTCGCGCTGCTGTGCCCATCCGGTGGTGCGGAAACGGCGATAGCCGTCGATCATGTCGCTGAAGTCGGTCATGCGGCTGATGTGCCGCACAAAGAATAGGCTGGCAAGTGGGAGAGGGCTGGCATGTCGCACCGTCCATCGCTATCTGGACCTCATGACCGACATCGCCCCGATCCCTGGCGTCCAGAAGCCGGAACGCGCCCGCAAGCCCGACTGGATTCGCGTAAAGGCGCCGACGAGCCCCGGCTATCACGAAACCCGCAAGCTGATGCGGGAAAAGGGCCTCGCCACCGTCTGCGAGGAAGCGGCCTGCCCCAATATCGGCGAATGCTGGACGAAGAAGCACGCCACGGTGATGATTCTGGGCGATGTATGCACGCGCGCCTGCGCCTTCTGCAACGTCAAGACCGGGATGCCGCGCAAGGTTGATCCCAATGAGCCGCAGAATCTGGCTGACGCTTCGGCGGAGATGGGGCTTGAGCATATCGTCATCACCTCGGTCGATCGGGATGACCTGCCGGACGGCGGCGCGTCGCAATTCGTCAAGGTGATCGAGGCGCTGCGTCGCACGACGCCGAACACGACCATCGAAATCCTGACGCCGGATTTCCGCAACAAGCATGAGCGCGCGATCGAGATGATCGTCGCCGCGCGGCCGGACGTCTATAATCATAATCTCGAGACGGTCCCGCGCCTCTATCCCACCATCCGCCCCGGCGCGCGCTATTATGCGTCGCTGCGCCTGCTGGAGACGGTGAAGAAGCTCGATCCGTCGATCTTCACCAAGTCCGGCATCATGCTGGGCCTGGGCGAGGAACGGCTGGAAGTGCATCAGGTGATGGACGACATGCGTTCGGCCGACATCGACTTCCTGACCATGGGCCAGTATCTCCAGCCCACGCCCAAGCACGCAAAGGTGATGGAATTCGTCACCCCCGCCGCGTTCAACGCCTATGCCGCCATAGCGCGGGCCAAGGGATTCCTGCAGGTCGCGGCCAGCCCGCTCACCCGTTCGAGCTATCATGCCGGCAAGGATTTCGCGGAGATGAAGGCGGCGCGCGAGGCGCAGCTGGCGAGGGCGGCGGCGAAGGTCTGATCCGGCGTGCCCAAGCATAACGAGACGCGGCAATTGCCTTATTCGCCCGAGCAGATGTTCGATCTGGTGGCGAATGTAGCAGCTTATCCCGAATTCCTGCCCTGGGTCAGTGCGATCCGCATCCGATCGAACAGCGACACCGAAATGGTCGCGGACATGATCGTGGGGTTCAAGGGCATTCGGGAGACCTTCACCTCCCGCGTGGTGAAGCAGCGTCCGACCCATGTCCGCGTCGATTATGTCGACGGACCACTCAAGCACCTTCACAATGAATGGGGCTTTCGCGACGACGGGCAGGGCGGGGTACTGGTCGATTTCGAGGTCGAGTTCGAATTCAAGAACCGCATCTTCGAAATGCTGGCCGGCCAGTTTTTCGACAAGGCGCTGCGCAAGATGATCGGTGCGTTCGAAGAGCGCGCCGCGCGGCTTTATGGCCCGTCGGGCAGCAGCAGTTCCAGCGCGCACAGCGCCGCCTGAAGGCGAACGCCGCCGCGGCCGTTATTTTCGAAATGGCGCATGTCGGCTACGACCTTGTCGGGCGACGCCCCGCGATCGGCGCGGGCAAACACGACGGTGCCCACCGGCTTCTGCTCGCTGCCGCCGCCTGGTCCCGCAATGCCGGTGATCGCGACCGAAACATGCGCATGGCTTTTCTTCAAGGCACCCTGCGCCATCGCCCAGGCGGTCGCGATGGACACCGCCCCGAACGTCTCCAGAACGTCATGAGATACTTTGAGAAGTTCTGCCTTCATGTCGTTGGAATAGGTAATGAAACCCGCTTCGAAGACGTCGGATGATCCCGCAATCTCCGTCAGCGCCGCAGACACGAGTCCCCCGGTGCAGCTTTCCGCGACGGCGACGGTTCGTCCGGCGCGGCGGTTGGCGATGATGACCTTCTCGGCAAGTTCGACCAGCTGGGCCGGTAATATAGTGTCAGGCATGGTGTCAGGGTAGCGCGGGAAGGGAGAGGGTGGCAACCGCCTGCGCGGCGATGCCTTCCCGGCGTCCGGCAAAGCCGAGTCGCTCGGTGGTGGTCGCCTTCACGCTCACCCGGTCTGTGGGCAGCGACAGGATGCCGGCGATTCGAGCCTGCATGGCCTCCCGATGCGGTCCGATCTTGGGCGCTTCGCAGATGATGGTCAGGTCCACATGCTCGATGACGCCGGCCCGCGCGGCCACGCGGTCGCGGGCATAGGCCAGGAACTTGTCGGACGATGCCCCGCGCCATTGCGGGTCGGACGGCGGAAAATGGCTGCCGATGTCGCCGTCCGCCAGCGCGCCGAGGATCGCGTCGACGATGGCGTGGAGCGCGACGTCCGCATCGCTGTGGCCCGACAAGCCCCGATCGTGCGGCACCAATATGCCGCCCAGCCATAGCTGCTCGTCCGGCGCAAGGCGATGGACGTCATAGCCCATGCCGACCCTGGTCGATCGCGGCAGCATCGCCTCGGCGCGCGAAAAGTCTTCGGGAAAGGTCAATTTCGCCAATCTTTCATCGCCTTGCACCAATATGACGTCATGGCCGCTCCGCCGCAGGATTTGCGCGTCGTCCGTCGCTTCTTCGGCGTCGTTCCATGCACGGTGCGCATCCAATATGGCGGCGAAGCGGAAGGCCTGCGGCGTCTGCACCCGATGCAGCTCGGCGCGATCGACCGTACCGCCCATCGCGCCATCGCTGCCGCGGACCAGCGTGTCGGCAACCGGCAGCACAGGAATTGCGCCCGCCGCTTCATCCAACGCCGTCAAAAGGCGACCCACGACCTCGCGGGGCAGGAAGGGGCGCGCGGCATCATGGATCAGGACGATGTCGGCGCCGCCGCTCTGCGCGATTGCCTCAAGCCCCGCGCGGACGGACCCCCGCCGGCTGTCGGCTCCCATTGTGAAGGACGCGATTTGCCGCTCGCTCAGCAGCCGCCGGACTTCCCCTTCCTGATCCGCGCCGACCACCAGGTGAATGGCATCGACCAGTGCCGCGAGCCTTTCGACCGCGTGGACGATGACTGGCTTGCCGGCGACGATCCTGAATTGCTTGGGCGTTTCACCGCCCGCGCGGCGGCCTTGCCCCGCTGCGACGATCAGGGCGACGGTGCGGGGCCTGTCAGACGTCATGCCGGCCGCATAGCCCAGCGCGCTTGCAGCCGCCAGTCCTTCGCTTGCCGAGTTCCCCCTTTTCCGCTAAAGGCTGCCTGTTTTTTAGGCAGATACTGTTTTCAAGATGCGCAAACTCTCCCCCATCTCCATCGGTCCAGTGACCATCGACGTGCCGGTGGTGCTCGCTCCCATGACCGGCGTCACGGATATGCCGTTCCGCACGCTGGTCCGCCGCTACGGTTCGGGACTCAATGTCACCGAGATGATCGCGAGCGCCGCCATGATCCGGGAAACGCGCCAGTCGTTGCAGAAGGCCGCCTGGCATCCGCTGGAAGAACCGGTGTCGATGCAACTCGCCGGCTGTTCCCCCACGGAGATGGCGGAAGCGGCGAAGCTGAACGCCGATCGTGGTGCGGCGATCATCGACATCAATATGGGTTGTCCGGTCAAGAAGGTGGTGAATGGCGACGCGGGCAGCGCGCTGATGCGCGACCTGCCGCTCGCCGCCTCGCTGATCAAGGCCACGGTGGAGGCGGTGGACGTGCCCGTCACCGTGAAGATGCGCATGGGCTGGGACCATAGCAGCCTCAACGCACCCGAACTGGCCCATATTGCCGAGGATCTGGGCGCAAAGCTCATCACCGTGCATGGCCGCACCCGATGCCAGATGTACAAGGGGTCGGCGGATTGGGCGTTCGTGCGCAAGGTCAAGGACGCGGTAAAGCTGCCCGTCATCGTCAATGGCGACATCTGCTCGGTCGAGGACGCCGACATGGCGCTGGAGCAGAGCGGCGCGGACGGCGTGATGATCGGGCGTGGTGCCTATGGGCGCCCCTGGCTGATCGGCCAGGTGATGGCGTGCCTGACGGACGGAACGCGCATTCCCGACCCGTCTCTGGCCGAACAATATCGTGTGATCGTAGAGCATTATCATGCGATGCTCGATCATTATGACAGTCATACGGGCGTCAATATGGCGCGCAAGCATATCGGCTGGTATACCAAGGGCCTGACCGGATCGGCGGAATTCCGCAACGCGGTCAACCAGGAACCGGAGGCGGAGCGCGTGCTGGACATGCTCGCCCGCTTCTACGAACCGCTGATCGCCGCCGGCGTCGACCCGGCGGATATGCGCAAGGCGGCATGACCGACATATTGGCGTCCGTCTCTCGCCTGCGGGTGCAGCAGGACGGGCCGTCGCTCGCGGAACAGATGACGGCGCTGCCGGTCGCCACGCTGGTCGTGAAGCCGGACAACAGCATCGCCGACGCCAATGTCCGCGCCGAAACGCTGCTGAACATGGCGCGCTCCGCCATCGTCGGCAGCGATATCGCCCGCACGATCCGCATTGCGGAAGCCGGCGCGCGCTTCGACATCTGGCACAGCAACAAGCCGATCGCCGCCTATGACATCAAGGTTCATGCCGGCCGCACTGCCGAGATGGAAGTCGACCTGATGATCGCGCCGATCGTGGATCATGAAGGGTGGCGGGTGATCTCGCTTCATGCCCAGAGCCAGGCGCGCAAGATCGGTCATCGTGGCTCGGCCGGCGGCGCGCGGTCCGCCATGGGCGCAGCGGCCATATTGGCGCATGAGATCAAGAATCCGCTGTCCGGCATCCGCGGCGCGGCCCAGCTGCTCGAATCCAGCCATGACGGGCGCGATGCGGCATTGACCCAGCTTATCTGCAACGAAGTGGACCGGATCGCCGCGCTGATCGACCGGATGCAGGATTTCACGACCGACCGGACGCTGGAATGCCATCCCGGCAACATCTATCCGCTGATCGATCGTGCGGCCGGCATCGCCGCCGCCGGATTTGCAAAAAATGTGAGGATCATAAAGCATTATGACCCGTCCTTGCCATTTGCCAACATCAATGAGGATGCGCTGGTGCAGGTGATGATCAACCTGCTCAAAAACGCGGCGGAGGCGCTGGAGCATGTCGCCAAGCCGCGTATCCGGGTGGAAACGGCGTTCCGCCATGGCGTCTCGGTCGTCATGGGCGGGGGCAAGGGCAGCGCCGTATTGCCGATCGAAATCGTGGTGGTGGACAATGGACCGGGCGTGCCGGAGCATATTCTGGACCATCTCTTCAACCCTTTCATCACCGGCAAGCGGGACGGGCAGGGGCTTGGCCTCGCACTCGTGGACAAGCTGGTGCGCGACATGAGCGGCTTCGTCCAATATGCGCGCGATGCTGAAGCGGGCGAATCGACCTTCCGCATCCTCCTGCCCATGGGCATCGCGGCATGAAGGCGACCGGCTCCGTCCTGGTAGTCGATGACGATCCCGCCATCTGCGTCGTGGTGGGGGAGGCGCTCCGGCGCCAAGGGCACAAGGTCAAGACCGCGGCATCCATCCGCGAACGCTCCGCCCTGATGGACAGCTTCACGCCCGATGTTCTTATCACCGACGTCATGTTGCCGGATGGCGACGGACTGGAAGGGGTGGCCGATATATTGGTCGCGCGCCCCCGCATGAACGTCATCATCCTGTCGGCGCAGAACACGCTGAATACCGCCATCCGCGCCACGGAGAAGGGCGCGTTCGAATATCTGCCCAAGCCCTTCGACCTCAACGAACTGACGCGGGCGGTTGCCGATGCGCTCGGCACCCGCGACGGATCGGAGGGCAATCCGGATGACGCGGTCCTGCCCAATGACGGAATGCCGCTGGTCGGCCGCTCGCCGGCCATGCAGGAAGTCTACCGCACGATCGCCCGCGTTCTGTCCAACGACCTGTCCATTCTGGTCCTGGGCGAATCGGGCACCGGCAAGGAATTGGTGGCCGAAGCCATCCACAGCCTTGGCCAGCGCCGCACCAAGCCGTTCGTGGCGATCAACATGGCTGCGATCCCGCGCGAGCTGATCGAAGCAGAACTCTTCGGTTATGAAAAAGGGGCCTTCACTGGAGCCAGCGCGCGCACCGCCGGCAAGTTCGAACAGGCGCAGGGCGGCACACTGTTCCTGGACGAGATCGGTGATATGCCGATGGAAGCACAGACGCGCCTGTTGCGCGTGCTTCAGTCCGGCGAAGTCACTACCGTGGGCGGTTCAAAGCCGGTCAGGGTCAACGTCCGCATCATTGCCGCGACCAACAAGGACTTGCCGCAGTTGATCGACGAGGGGCGGTTCCGGCAGGATCTCTATTACCGCCTCAATGTGGTGCCCATCGACCTGCCGCCGTTGCGCGAGCGGCGGGAGGATGTGGTGCTCCTCGCCCGTCACTTCCTGGAACGCGCGGCGCAGGATGGTCTGCCGCGCAAGGCGCTGGCCGAGGACGCGGCGCAGCTTCTCATGACCTGGCACTGGCCCGGCAATGTGCGCGAGTTGCAGAATATCATGCAGCGGCTGGCGGTGCTGACGCGAGAAAATATGATCACTGCGGAGATGCTGCGCTCCATGTTGCCGCTGGGCGCGGTGCCGCAGGATCAGGGCGCGCCCGCTGAACAACTCGCCCATGTCGTCCGGGATTGGACGAAGCGGCAACTGGGCATCGGCCTTGCCAGCCCGCAGCGGGCGCTGCACGACGACCTGCTGCGCGTCGTGGAGCCTGTGCTGCTCCAGGAAGTGCTTGCCAGCGTAGACGGCAACCAGATCAGGGCGGCTGGCCTGCTGGGCATCAACCGCAATACGTTACGCAAGAAGCTGACCGACTATGGCCTTGACCCGCTCCGGCTGCGGGCGCACGACGGGTCATAATGCGTAGCAAATCAGGACGAACCGACTGGCTGGATCGATCAACGACATGCGACCCCATCAATTACTGTGTTTCCGCAGGCACGGGGTTGTTGTAACAAAGCCACGATGAACGGCGCGACAACAGTGTCCCGGCGGATGTCGGCATGGCGACGGCGCATGCCGCTTCTGCTGCGCAGCCAGCGATTGGCGGCAGTGGTGGAGGCTGTGACGCTGGCCCTCTTCCTGGGGATGGCGGGGCTTACCTATCATCTGCTGTCGGGCAGCGGCCAGTCCTATGCGCTGCTGACCCCGCCCATCGTCGCGCTGCTGCTGGTGGCAAACCTGGTGCCCGCCATCGCCCTGCTGGTGCTGCTCGGGCGACGCGTGGCCAAGCGGCGCGCGGCCCAGTCGGCGATCGGCAGCGACGGTCAGTTGCATGTCCGTCTGGTCGCGATCTTCTCCATCGTCGCCAGCGTGCCGATGCTGCTGGTCGTGATCTTCGCGTCGCTGCTGTTCCAATATGGCGTGCAGTTCTGGTTCTCAGACAGCGCGCGGGGCATGCTGCAGAATGCCGGCGATCTGGCGCGCGGCTATTATGAGCAGAATCTGCGCGAGGTCAGCGACGAAACCGTGACCATGGCGGACGACCTGCGCGACTATCTGCGCGAGTCTCCGGTATCCAGTCCGCGATTTGCCGAGGGCTATATCTATCAGGTCGTGACGCGAAAGCTGAACCGCTCCGCCATCATCGAAGTGGGTAAGGACGGGATCGCGCGTACCGCAGCGACGGTCGATCCAGAAAATCGCCCCGCCGCCGAAATGCTCTGGCCCGAAGCGGTGGAGCGGCTGGCGCAGGGAGAGAATATCGTCGTCCGCATGCGGCCCAATCAGGTCGAGGCGGTGACGCTGCTCTATCCCAAGTCCAAAATCTATCTCTACGCCACCCGCAACGCGGTCACGACCTCCTTTTCCAATGTGGAGCGCGCGCAGAAGGTCATAGCCGACTATGACCAATTCGCGGCGCAGTCCCGCGCCCTGCAGCTGCGCTTCAACGTCGCGCTGTTCATCGGGTCGCTGCTGCTGGTCGGCATTGCGGTCTATATCGCTTTGACGGTGGCCGACTGGATGGTCCGGCCGGTGAACGAATTGGTCACGGCGGCGCGGCGGATCACGGCCGGCGACCTGTCTGCGCGCGTGACGAGCCCGCAGGCGCGCGACGAGATCGGCACGCTTGCGTCCGCCTTCAACCGCATGACGCAGAGGCTGGAAGCGCAGACCGGCGCCCTGGTCGCCGCCAACAGCCAGCTGGACGAACGCCGCGCCTTCATCGAGGCGATTCTGACCGGCGTCAGCGCCGGCGTCCTGTCCGTCGATCTCAAGGGTGTGATCCTCCTGCTCAACCGATCCGCCGCGGCCATATTGGTGGAGGAGGGGGACGATCCCGTCGGCCGCCCGCTCGTCGATGTTTCGCCCGAATTGGCCGACTTCATCGCATCGGAAGAAGCCGCCGGCATCGTTCAGGTGCGGGCGCATGGCGACCTGCGCACGTTGGCGGTCAAGCTGACGCACGACGCTTCACGGCACATCCTGACCTTCGACGACATCACGCAGCAGCTGTCCGACCAGCGCCGCGCAGCCTGGTCGGATGTCGCGCGCCGCATCGCGCATGAAATCAAGAACCCTCTGACCCCGATCCAGCTTGCGGCCGAACGGTTGCAGCGCCGCTACGCGGGCGAGATCAACAGCGACGCCGCCACCTTCACGCGGCTGACCGGAACGATCGTGCGCCAGGTTGGCGACCTGCGGCGCATCGTGGACGAATTTTCGTCCTTCGCACGCATGCCAAAGCCCGTGTTCCGGCGCGAGGCGATCGGCGACATCGCGCGCCACGCCTTGTTCCTGCATGAGGTCGCGCACCCCGACATCCGGTTCGAATATGATGCGCAAACGCCCGACCTGGAACTGGTCTGCGACCGGCGCCAGCTTGGCCAGGCCCTGACGAACATCGTCAAGAATGCGGTGGAAGCCATTGAACCCAAAGAACAACCGGACGACGGCGAACGGCGTGGCCATGTCCGCATGACGGTGGCGCAGGACGGAAGCGATGTCGTCATCACCGTGACGGACGATGGTATCGGCCTTCCGCCCGAGCGCGAGCGGATACTGGAACCCTATATGACGACGCGGACTAAGGGCACCGGCCTCGGACTCGCCATCGTCAAGAAGATCGTCGAGGAGCATCAGGGGGAAATCCGTTTCGACGACGCCCGGGGAGGGGGGGCTTGTGTGACCCTGCGCTTTGCCGCGGCCGCGCTGGAGAAATTGGAAGAAGAGCAGGTAATCGCCCTGCCCAAAGGAAAAGTGACAGCCAATGGCGCTTGATATTCTGATTGTTGACGATGAAGAGGATATTCGCGATCTGGTCGCGGGTGTGCTGGAGGATGAAGGCTTCTCCACCCGCACTGCTGCCAATAGCGACAGTGCGATGGAGGCGATCGACAGCCGCCGGCCATCGCTCATCCTTCTGGACGTCTGGTTGCAGGGTTCCCGGCTCGATGGGCTTGAACTGCTGGACGAGATCAAGCGGCGGGATCCGACGGTCCCGGTGCTGATGATCTCCGGTCATGGCAACATCGACACCGCCGTCGCCGCGATCCGCAAGGGCGCGGCCGATTTCATCGAAAAGCCGTTCGAGGCCGATCGGCTGCTCCATCTCGTTGCCCGCGCCACGGAAACCGAGCGACTCCGGCGGGAAAACCAGGTGCTTCGCGCGCGTTTCGGCCAGGATGACGAACTGACCGGCACCTCTGCGTCCATCAACGGCGTCCGCGCGACCATCAAGAAGGTCGCCGGGACCGGCAGCCGCGTGCTCATCTCCGGGCCTGCCGGCGTCGGCAAGGAAGTCGCCGCGCGCATGCTCCACAGTTGGAGCGGCCGGGCCGACGCGCCCTTCATCATCGTCGCCGCCGCCCGCATGGACCCTGACCGCGTCGAGGAGGAGCTGTTCGGGGTTGAAGACCCCAGCGGCCTGGTACGCCCCGGCTTCCTGGAGCAGGCGCATGGTGGCACGCTCTATCTCGACGAGATCGCGGACATGCCCCTGACGACGCAGGGCAAGATATTGCGCGTCCTCACCGATCAGAGCTTCACCCGCGTGGGCGGCCAGCGGCAGGTGAAGGTGGACGTGCGCGTCATATCCTCGACCGCGCTGAACCTCGCGACCGAAATCGAGGAGCGCCGTTTCCGCGAAGACCTGTTCTACCGCCTCAATGTCGTGCCGCTCGGCATTCCGCCCCTGTCGGAACGGCGCGACGATATTCCGCCGCTGGTCGAACATTATCTCGCGCGCTTCGCCGCCGACCGCCGCGTACCGCCGCCGGAAATCGCCAGCGACGCCATGGCCGCTCTCCAGGCCAATGAATGGCCGGGCAATGTCCGTCAGCTGCGCAACGTCATCGAACGCACGATGATTTTGGCGCCGGGCGACCGCATCGGACGGATCGAACTGGACATGCTGCCGTCTGAACTCACCAGTGGCGGGGCGGGCGAGGGGATCGGCCAGTCCGCTATCATGGGAGCGCCCCTCCGCGAGGCGCGCGAGAGTTTCGAGCGGGAATATCTGCGTATCCAGATCCGCCGCTTTTCCGGCAACATTTCCCGCACCGCGACGTTCATCGGCATGGAACGGTCGGCCCTGCACAGAAAGCTCAAGCTGCTGGGCATCACCGAAGGCAAGGACTGACGGTTTGGCCTGACGCCCATGGACCTTCCTTCGCAATTGCGGTAGAAGTCATTCGGCCCCCGGCACGCGGGGGCAAGCAAGACACTCTGCTTAAGAGTGCAAGAGCGGGTAACGTCCCGCCAACAATAAAGGACTGGCGACGACCATGGCCGAAAAGATGAACAACCTTCAGGATATTTTCCTCAACAGCCTGCGCAAGAGCAAGACCCCGGTCACCATGTTCCTGGTGAAGGGCGTGAAGCTGCAAGGCATCATTACCTGGTTCGATAATTTCTCCGTGTTGCTGCGCCGCGACGGCCAGTCGCAGCTGGTGTACAAGCACGCCATTTCCACGGTGATGCCGGCGCAGTCGATGGACCTGACCGATCTGCGCAAGAGCAGCGATGGCAACGCGAAATCGAAACTCCTTCAGGAAATCTTCCTGTCCGCCGTCCGCAAGTCCGGCAGCCCGGTGACGATGTTCCTGGTCAACGGCGTCATGCTGCAAGGTGAGATCGCCGCCTTCGATCTGTTCTGCATGCTGCTGGAACGCGACGGCATGGTGCAGCTTGTCTATAAGCACGCCATATCGACGGTTCAGCCGCTCCACTCGCTCGACCTTAGCGGCGAGAACGAGCAGGACGACTAAACTGCGTTGCGCGCCGGGCCGCTGACTGGTGGACCGGCGCGCCTCTGGGTGCTTTAAGCCTGCATGGCCATATTCAACCGCGACTCCGACGATGAAGTGGCGCGCGGCGCGCGCGCGATCGTTGTCCATGCCGAAACACACAACGCCGCCAACGCACATGACCGCCGCGACAGCGATGCGCGGCTGGAAGAGGCGCGCGGCCTGGCGCTCGCGATCGGCATCGACGTGCGGGCGGCGCAGGCCTTCCGCGTGCGCGACCGCAAGCCCGCCACCCTGTTCGGCAGCGGACAGGTGGACCAGATCGCGACGCTGGCCCGGCAGGAGGAAGCCGAACTCATCATCGTCGACAACAGCCTCTCGCCCGTCCAGCAAAGCAACCTCGAAAAGGCGACCGAAGCGAAGGTGATCGACCGGACCGGTTTGATCCTCGAAATCTTCGGCGAACGCGCCGCCACCAACGAAGGGCGGCTCCAGGTCGAACTCGCCCATCTCGACTATCAGGCCGGCCGCCTTGTTCGCAGCTGGACCCACCTCGAGCGGCAGCGCGGAGGCTTCGGCTTCCTTGGCGGTCCGGGCGAAACCCAGATCGAGGCGGACCGGCGGATGATCCGCGACCGTATGGCGAAGATCCGTCGCGAGCTGGATCAGGTGACGCGCACCCGCGGCCTGCACCGCGCCCGGCGGCAGCGCGCGCCATGGCCCGTCATCGCGCTGGTGGGCTATACCAACGCAGGAAAGTCCACGCTTTTCAACCGCCTGACCGGTGCTGATGTCATGGCGGAGGATCTGCTCTTCGCCACGCTCGATCCCACCATGCGGCAGATCGCGCTGCCTGGCCTCGACAAGGCGATCCTGTCCGACACTGTCGGGTTCGTATCGGACCTGCCGACCCAGTTGATCGCCGCCTTTCGCGCGACGCTGGAGGAAGTGCTATCGGCCGACCTCATCGTCCATGTCCGCGACATCGCGCATCCCGATACGGAGGCACAGCGTAACGACGTGCTGGATGTCCTGGGCGAACTCGGCGTCGCCGGCGAAGCGGCGCTGGATCGCGGGGAGGGGGAGCCGGAGCCGCCGCCCATCATCGAGGCGTGGAACAAGCTCGACCTGCTGGATGCCGACGCGGCGGCGCTGGTCCACGAACAGGCGGCGCGGCGGGAGGATGTCGTCATCCTGTCGGCGCTGACGGGCGAGGGCATCGACCTGTTGCAGCGGACGATCAGCGACCGCATGACGCGGGGGGCGAAGGTCTATGGCCTGCGCATCCCGGTGTCGGACGGCGCGACCCTGGCGTGGCTGCACGAACATGGCGAAGTGCTGTTCAACAGCATCGAAGGCGAGGAAAATCGCGTCGAGGTCCGCTTGTCCGACGCCGCCTTTGCCCGATACTCGAAGCGCAGCCGCGATCAGGGTGTTTCAGACGACGCCTGAGGGGCGTTTTATAGGTTCACAGCTTAGTTCAGATCACTTTTTCCCGCTGCTTGGCACGTTGCCACAGCGCTTCCTTGTCATCGAGCGGCAAGGCGGGAAATTCAGCGCCCGCCATGTCTTCCATGGCGCGGAAGCGGCGGTCGAACTTGGCGTTCGCCCGGCGCAGGGCAGCCTCCGGATCGACCTTCAGGTGGCGCGCCAGGTTGACTACGGCAAAGAGGAGATCGCCAACTTCATCCTCGCGCTCGTCCTGCGTGGCGGCGGCCTGCACCTCTCCCAGCTCTTCCAGCACCTTCGCCGTGACACCATCCACATCGGGCCAATCGAAGCCTGTCCGGGCCGCGCGCTTCTGCAATTTCTCGGCCCGCAGCAGCGCGGGCAGGGCAGCGGCGACGCCGGCAAGAGCGCTGGGATCGGGTTCCTTTTCCGCTCGCTCGGCTGCCTTGATGACTTCCCATTGTGCGTGGCCGTCCTCTCGGCGGGCACCGTCGCCAAAGACGTGCGGATGGCGGCGGATCATCTTGGCTGTGATGCCGTTGATCACGTCCTGCAGCGCGAAGTGATTTGACTGTTCCGCCATACGGCTATGGAACACGACCTGAAGCAGCAGGTCGCCAAGCTCGTCCTGAAGCGCCGCCATGTCGTTGCGCTCGATCGCGTCAGCCACCTCATAGGCTTCCTCGATCGTATACGGCGCGATCGTCGAGAAATTCTGCTCGATATCCCAAGGGCATCCGGTTTCCGGATCGCGAAGACGCGCCATGACGTCAGCGAGCGGCATGATGTCGGCGGCACTGGCTTTGGTCATGGAAGAGTCTCGGATGATGATGGGGGAAAGGATGGATGGTGGGCCGCGGTCATATTTACCTGAGGTCGATAATATATATTATGTTAATACCGATACCATAACTGTCCATGTAAACTGTGTCCAGTGTGATGGCGAAAGGCTTGCAGTCACGGGGGTCTTTCAACAGTATCAGCGACCGTGTCCACTCCGTTCGCTACGACGCCC
>NZ_JBHTLS010000128.1:0-125712 GCF_042678845.1 Sphingobium olei
TTTCGGGAAATATGGCTCAAGCCGCGCCATCTGCTCGTCCGTCAGCCAATACAGGTCGCTCATGCTCAGTCTCCTTACGGAGCATGAATCAGATCACGCCTCTCACATCAATGGGTCCTGACCCTAGGTAAGACAGCACGTTGCACCCGCCCGACGCGATCGTCACGACATGATGATCCGGGCCGATCGCCAGCGCTTCCATGTCCACGGCCGGATCTTCCCAGATCTGCGCATAGACAAGGCCGCGAAAGGCGAAGGTGAAGGCCCGCTCCAGCAAGCCCTGCTTGGAAAGGTGGCGATGCCGGTGCACCGCATTGGTGACTTTTCGATGGCCCTTATTCTGGACGGTCGCCGCCATGTCCGCACTCCTCGCTGCCGGGTCGCTGAGGGTGCCGATAGGGCAATGGCGTTTCGCCGGCATGACGGACGCGTGACGCGCCGATGACTCCCCTTAGGGCAGGGGCCTTGCGGAACCGGAATGACCTTTCCCATCTTCTTGTATCGATGGCGCACTGGATCGAACCTCACCCCACCGGCATCTATGTCCGCCCCGCCGACGCGTGGATTGATCCGTCCCTGCCGCAGGAGCGGGCGCTGGTGACGCACGGCCATGCCGATCACGCGCGCGGCGGCCATGGCCATGTCTGGGCCACGCGCGAGACGCTGGCGATCATGGCCCTGCGCTACGGAACGGCGAGCGGCACGGCGGTCAGCTATGGCGAGGAGGTGCGGATGGGCGGCGTGACGATCCACTACGTCCCGGCCGGCCATGTGCTGGGGTCGGCGCAAATCCTGCTGGAACATGCCGGCGAGCGCGTCGTGGTGACCGGCGACTACAAACGGCGACCCGACCCCACCTGCCTGCCCTTCGAGCCGATCCCATGCGACATCTTCGTGACGGAGGCTACTTTCGGCCTGCCCGTTTTCTGCCATCCCGATACGGGCAGCGAGATGGACCGGCTGCTTGCCTCGCTGCACGCCCATCCCGACCGCTGCGTGCTGGTCGGCGCCTATGCGCTCGGCAAGGCGCAGCGGGTCATCAGCGAACTGCGCGGGCGGGGTCACCGCGATCCTATCTACATCCATGGCGCGCTGGAGCGGATGTGCGCGCTCTATCAGGATTTCGGCGTGGATTTGGGCGAACTGCGTCCGGCTACCGGCGTACCGGCGAAGGAGATGCGTGGGGCTATCGTCGTCTCGCCCCCTTCCGCGCTCAACGACCGCTGGAGCCGCCGCCTGCCCGACCCGATCACGGCGATGGCGTCTGGCTGGATGCGCGTGCGGCAACGGGCGCGGCAGAAGAATGTCGAACTGCCGCTGGTGATATCCGATCATGCCGATTGGGACGAACTCACCGACACGATCCGGGAAGTGGCGCCCAGCGAAACCTGGATCACCCATGGCCGGGAGGAGGCTCTGCTACACTGGTGCATGACGCACCAGATTCGCGCGCGGGCGCTGGCGCTGGTGGGCCGCGAAGATGAGGACGAAGGCTGATGCGCGCCTTCTCCCAACTTCTCGACGGCCTCGTCTACACCCGTTCGCGCAACGGCAAGCTGGACCTGATCGCGGATTACATGCGCGGCGCGCCCGATCCAGACCGGGGCTGGGCGTTGGCGGCGCTCACCGGCAATCTCGACCTCAAGGCCGTTAAATCCTCCGCCATCGGTGAGATGATTCGGGCGCGCGTCGATCCCGTTCTGTTCGAGATGAGCCGGGATTATGTCGGCGACCTTGCCGAGACCGTCGCCCTGCTCTGGCCCAAGCGCGAGGATCAGCCGCCCGAGATCGACGATGGCTCCCTCAGCCTCGCCACCGTCATTAACCGCCTGCACGATGTGAGCAGAGCCGCCGCGCCCGATGCACTCGCCAGGATGATGGACCATCTCGATGCCTCCGGCCGCTTTGCCCTGCTCAAGCTCGCCACCGGCGGCCTGCGCGTCGGCATCTCGGCGCGCCTTGCGAAGACGGGCTTTGCCCAGGCGTTCGGGCTGGACGTGGACGATGTCGAGCAGGTGTGGCACGCGCTTGCCCCGCCTTACGCCGCGCTGTTCGACTGGGCGGAAGGACGCAGCGGCCGCCCGGATCCCGAGGGCACACCTTATTTCCGGCCCTTCATGCTCGCCCATCCGCTGGAGGCCGACAGCGTCGATCTGGCGGACTATGCCGCCGAATGGAAATGGGACGGCATCCGCATCCAGATCGTCGGGACGGGTCAGGAGACCCGCCTGTACAGCCGCGCGGGCGACGACATCAGCGGCAGCTTCCCGGAAATCGCGGCGGCCTTTACGGGACACGCCGTGCTGGACGGCGAACTGCTGGTGAAGGGCGAGTTTCAGGGAGGCGAGGCCGCGAGCTTCAACGCGCTACAACAGCGGCTCGGGCGGAAAGCTGTCACCACGAAGGTGATGGAAGATTATCCCGCCTTCGTCCGCCTCTACGACTTGTTGATCGAGGGGCAAGACGATTTGCGCGCGCTGCCGTGGGAACAACGCCGCGCCCGGTTGGAAAACGTCATGCCGTCACTCGATTCCGACCGTTTCGATCTGTCCCAAGTCATCGAGGCGGACAGTTTCGATGCGCTGGCCGACATCCGGGCAGGCGCGCGCGACGCGGCGATCGAGGGCGTGATGCTCAAGCGCCGCGACAGCCCCTATGTCGCCGGGCGCAAGGCCGCCCTGTGGTACAAGTGGAAGCGCGATCCGCTGACCGCCGATTGCGTGATGATGTACGCGCAGCGCGGCCACGGCAAGCGCTCGTCCTTCTATTCGGACTACACGTTCGGCTGCTGGACCGAAGACGGTGAGTTGCTGCCGGTGGGCAAGGCCTATTCGGGCTTCACCGACGAGGAACTGAAATGGCTCGACCGCTTCGTCCGCCAGAACACCGTCGCCCGTTTCGGCCCGGTGCGCGAAGTCGAAAAGACGCTCGTGCTGGAAGTCGCCTTCGACTCCATCCACGACAGCAAGCGCCATAAGTCGGGCCTCGCAATGCGTTTCCCCCGCATCGCCCGCATCCGGAAGGACAAGCCAGCGCATGAGGCGGACACGATCGAGGGGTTGAAGAAACTGGTCAGCTGAGGCACATGGATCAAA
Organism: Sphingobium olei; assembly: GCF_042678845.1. Taxonomy (NCBI): domain Bacteria; kingdom Pseudomonadati; phylum Pseudomonadota; class Alphaproteobacteria; order Sphingomonadales; family Sphingobiaceae; genus Sphingobium; species Sphingobium olei. Next base: position 3,096 of record NZ_JBHTLS010000128.1, read on the forward strand.
AGGAGAACATGCGATGCCTTATACTGGAAGCTGCCATTGCGGAGCCGTCACCTTCACCGTAGCGGCCGACCCGCCGACCGAGGGCATGACCTGCAACTGCTCGCACTGTAGTCGAAAGGGTTTAGTCCTGACTTTCGTGCCGTCAGAACAGTTTTCGCTGGACAGCGGCGCAGAGCAGGTCGCCGACTATCTGTTCTACAAGCATGCCATCACGCATCAATTCTGCCGAACATGCGGGACCGAGGCGTTCGCGCTCGGCAAATCGCCGCAGGGAGACATGCGCGCGATAAACCTGCGCTGCGTCCCTTCCATTGATTTGGACGCGCTGACAATCACGAAGGTGGATGGCGCCAGCTTCTGACAGTCTGACTTTGCGCTGTCATGGCGAGCCCCTATATGGGCGCTTTCGCGCGGCCAAGCGCGGGCAGGAATGGAGAAGCAATTGAGCAAGGTTCTGGTCATCGGCGCGGGCGGCGTCGGCTCTGTCGCGGTTCACAAGATGGCGATGAATCCCGATATCTTCAGCCATATCACGCTGGCCAGCCGCCGGATCGTCTCTTGCGAGAAGGTCGCCGAATCGGTGAAGGCGCGTACCGGCGTCACCATCGACGTGGCGCAGGTCGACGCAGACAATGTGGACGAGACGATCGCGCTTATCGAGAAGGTCCAGCCCAAGCTGGTCGTGAACCTTGCGCTTCCCTACCAGGATCTTGCGATCATGGACGCGTGCCTTGCGACCAAAACCGACTATCTCGACACCGCCAACTATGAGCCGCGCGACACAGCGAAGTTCGAATATAGCTGGCAATGGGCCTATCAGGATCGCTTCAAGGAAGCCGGCATCATGGCGCTGCTCGGCTCCGGCTTCGACCCCGGCGTCACCAGCGTCTTCGCCAGCTACACCAAGAAGCATCTGCTCGACCGCATCGACACGCTCGACATTCTCGACTGCAACGGCGGCGACCACGGCCAGCATTTCGCGACCAACTTCAACCCGGAAATCAACATCCGTGAAGTGACCGCGCCATCGCGTCACTGGGCCGATGGGCAGTGGGTCGAAGGCCCGGCACTGAGCCACAAGCAGGTGTTCGACTTCGATCAGGTCGGTGAGAAGAATATGTACCTCATGTATCATGAGGAACTGGAATCGCTCGCCACCCATTATCCTGAGATCAAGCGCATCCGCTTCTGGATGACCTTCGGCGACGCTTATCTCAAGCATCTGGAAGTGCTTCAGAATGTCGGCATGACCCGGATCGATCCCGTCATCTACAACGGACAGGAAATCATCCCGCTCCAGTTCCTGAAAGCCGTTCTGCCCGAACCGTCGAGCCTCGGGTCCACCACCAAGGGCAAGACCAATATCGGCGACATCGCGACGGGCGAGAAGGATGGGGCGCAGAAGACCGTCTATGTCTATAATGTCTGCGACCATGAGGACGCCTATGCCGAAACGGGCAACCAGGCGGTCAGCTACACCACTGGCGTCCCCGCGATGATCGGTGCCGCGCTGATGCTGACCGGCGCATGGAAGGGCGAAGGCGTGTTCAACATCGAGCAGTTCGACCCCGATCCCTTCATGGACATGCTCAACAAGCATGGCCTGCCTTGGCAGGTGAAGGAACTGGACGCGCCGCTGGACTTTTAAAAGTCCGCAACATTGACGTCACCCCGACCTTGAGCCGGGGTCCCGCTTCTTCTCTACCGTCGCCAAAGGCAGCGGGACCCCGGATCAGGTCCGGGGTGACGGTGGGGTAAGCTAGGTGACTGACCCATGGAAACCCGCGCCGGCGATCCCGCCGCCTTTGCCCGTTTCGATCTCTATCGCGTCCCCTCGCCCGCCTTCGTGGTGGACGAGGTGGCGATCCGCCGCAACCTGACCGTCCTGCGCGATATCGGCGACCGCGCCGGGATCAAGGTGCTGGGCGCGCTCAAGGCTTTCTCCATGTGGTCGCTCGGGCCGGTCGTCGCTGAATATCTCGACGGCGTCTGTGCCTCGGGCATCTACGAAGCGCGGTTGGGTCGTGAAGAATATGGCGGTGAGGTCGCCACCTACTGCGCCGCCTACAAGCCCGACGACCTCGCCGAAATATTGAAGATCAGCGACCATGTGATCTTCAACAGCCCCGGCCAGATCGCGCGGATGAAGCCGGTGATCGATGCGGCCCGTAGCGATGGTGTGAACTTCGACCTCGGACTCCGCCTCAACCCCCTTCATGCCGAAGGCGAAGTCCCCAAATATGACCCGTCGCAGCCTCACAGCCGGCTCGGCTTCCCCGTCGACCAGCTCCGCGCCGAACATCTGGACGGCGTGTCCGGCCTCCACATCCACAACCTCTGCGAGCAGGACTTCCTGCCGTTGCAGCGCACATGGGATGCGATCGAGTCCCGCGTCCTGCCCCATGTTGCGAACCTTAAATGGCTCAATTTCGGCGGCGGCCATCATGTGACCCGTGCCGATTATCAGATCGACGACCTCATCGCCTTCCTGCAACGCATCAAGGCGCAGACCGGCCTTGATCTCTACATCGAGCCGGGCGAGGCGATGGCGCTCGATGCCGGCATCCTCGTGGGCGAAATATTGGACGTGATCGACAATGGCATGCCCGTCGCCATCACGGACATCAGCGCCACCTGCCACATGCCCGATGTGATCGAAGCCCCTTATCGTCCCGCCATGCTGCGCGAGCAGCCGGGCGGCCCGCTCACCAGACTCGGCGGCCCCTCCTGCCTCGCCGGCGACATCATCGGTGACTATCGAGTCCCCGGCGGAGCGGAACCGGGGGCGCGCATCGCGTTCCTCGACCAAGCGCATTATTCGATGGTGAAGACCAACACCTTCAACGGCGTGCCCCTTCCGGCCATCTGGCTGTGGAACAGCGATACGGATCAACTTACTGAAATAAAGTCGTTTTCCTACGACGACTTCAAGGCTCGTCTCTCCTGACGCACGTTTCGTAGCCTGTTGCGCAACAAAATTTATCGCCGCGCTTTACAGGGGGAACCCCTCCGCATATATCGACCGTCCGCTGCCCCATGGGACTTCCACCGCAAGGCAGCTTTTCGCCCTGAACTACACTGGAGGTCCCTTGAGTTGCACAAGCATCATAGCGCGCTGGGGGTAGCGACCGCCCTCAAACCGGCAGCACCGGTAACGCTGATTCGTCCCGACGCCGCGGCTCGGGCTGCCCGCTTCTTCGTCGAGAAGTTCCCGGGTCGCTCGCTCTATGCGGTGAAGGCTAATCCGTCTCCCGACCTGATCCGTACGCTCTACGCTTCCGGGATCACGCATTTCGACGTGGCTTCGATCGTAGAGGTGCGCCTGGTCGCCGACGCGCTGGCGCAGACGGGCGCGCAGGCGAAGCTCTGCTTCATGCACCCCGTCAAGGCCGAGGAAGCGATCGCCGAAGCCTATCACGCCTATGGTGTTCGCACCTTCTCCCTCGACTCGATGGACGAGCTTGAGAAGATCATGCGAGCCACCGGCGATGCGACCGATCTGGAACTCTGCGTGCGCCTGCGCGTATCGTCGGAGCATTCGGAACTCTCCCTCGCATCGAAATTCGGCGCAGAGCTGGGCGAGACTCGCGAACTGCTGATGGCCACTCGTCAGGCGGCCGACGCGCTCGGCATCTGCTTCCACGTCGGCAGCCAGGCGATGAGTCCGCAAGCCTATAGCGACGCGATCGAGCGGGTCCGCGCGGCGATCGTCGATGCGGCCGTCACGGTCGACATCATCGATGTCGGCGGCGGCTTCCCTTCGGTTTATCCCGGCATGGAGCCGGTCGCGCTCGAACATTATTTCGAGGCGATCCACCGTGGCTTCGAGAGCCTGCCGGTTAGCTATTCGTCGGAACTCTGGTGCGAGCCGGGCCGGGCGCTGTGCGCGGAATATAGCTCTGTCGTGGTTCGCGTGGAGCGCCGCCGCGGCTCGGAACTCTACATCAACGACGGCGCCTATGGAGCGTTGTTCGATGCGGCGCATATCGGCTGGCGTTTCCCGGTCGAACTGTTGCGGCACGAAGATAGCCAGGAAGCGCTGGAGCCATTCTCCTTCTATGGCCCGACCTGTGACGACATGGACCATATGGTCGGCCCCTTCCTGCTTCCGGCAGACGTGAAGGCGGGCGACTATATCGAGATCGGAATGCTCGGTGCTTATGGCGCGGCGATGCGCACCGGCTTCAACGGCTTCACTTCGGAAACGACGATCGAGGTGGAGGACGAGCCTATGGCGAGCCTCTATACCGAGATGCTGCCGGTCCGCCGTCGCGCGAACGTCATCAAGCTGGGCAAATAAGGCCCAAGCTCCCCTTTGGAGAGGGTGCCTGCCCCCGCCGCGCAAACGGCGGGGGTTTTTCTTATCGGCGGAAGATGCCCACCAGTTCGACATGGGTGGACCAGCGGAACTGCCCTACCGGCTTCACGCTCTCCAGCCTGTAGCCCGCGGCCGTCAGATGCGTCGCGTCGCGCGCGAAGCTGGCCGGATTGCAGGAGACATAGGCGATGAGCGGAACGCTCGCCTGCGCCAGTTGCATGACCTGTTCCCGCGCGCCGGCCCGGGGCGGGTCCAGTATGATCGCGGCGAAGCGATTGAGCTCCTCCGGCACGAGCGGCCGCCGGAACAGGTCGCGATGATCCGCCGCCAGCCGCCTTTGCGCGCGCGCCGCCGCCATCTTCAGCGACAGGAGGACATCGCGCGCGCCCTCCGCCGCATAGACCGGCCGCTTGTCCCCCAAAGGAAGCGCGAAGGTGCCGAGGCCGCAGAACAGGTCGGCAACCGCGCCATCGGACGGCAGCGCATCGCGGACCGCCCCCACAAGCGCGGCCTCGCCATCCGGCGTCGCCTGAAGGAAGGCATAGGGCGGAAAACTGACCGGAACGCCGCCGAAGCTGATCGTCGCCGGTTCAGGCTCCCACCGCGTCTGCGGACCGTCGCCTCCGTCGATCGTCAGCCGGGCCAGGCCATGCGCGCGCGCGAAGTCGCCCAGCCCCTCGTCAGCCGCAAGCCCCTCGACCCGCACCCCTTCCAGCAGCAGGTCGACGCCCTGATCCACCAGCGACATCTTTACATGCGCCGCCCTCTTGTCCGGCAGGATCAGCGCCAGCAGGCCGCGCAACGGCTCGATGAGGGCGAACAGGCGTTGGTCGAGGATCGCGCACATCTGCAGGTCGATCAGGCGGTGGCTGCCTTCCTCGGCAAAACCGATGGTGATGCGCTTGCCCGCTCGCGCTGCCCGGAGCGCCGCCCGACGGCGCGTCATGGGCGGAGAGATGTGCGGCGGCAGAACGAAGCCAGCGGTTACACCCTGCCCTGCTAGCGCCCCCGTTACACGCACCGTCACGAATTCGGCATAACTTTCATCGTCCAGATGCTGAAGCTGGCACCCGCCGCAGGCCGGGAAGTGAACGCAGGGTGGAACAGCATGATGGACACCGAAGTAGACAGTCCCATCGGCTCCGATCCGGTCGCCCGGCGCGGTCAGGGGAAAGTGGCGGCCGTCGGCAGTGACGCCGTCGCCCTTGGCCGCAACACGGATGATGCTGTCTACTTCGTTGTCGCTCACAATCGCGCGGCGATAGCCGCTGGCAGCGCATCAAGCAAATCATCCGCCACGAACGCCGCCCCGCACCGGCGCGCGGCATCGCCATGCAGCCACACGGCTTCGCAAGCCGCGCGTAACGGATCGCTCGTCACTGCGAGCCGGCCGGCCACCAGCCCAGCGAGCACGTCGCCTGTCCCGGCGGTGGAAAGCCACGAAGACATGCCGCTCGCCACCGCGACCCTGCCATCCGGCGCTGCGATCACGCTGTCCGGGCCCTTGTAGATGACGACTGCACCCGACGAGCGCGCTGCCGATCGTGCCCTATCGATCTTGCTGCCCGGCAGGACGCCGAACAACCGATGAAACTCGCCTTCGTGCGGTGTCAGGATGGAGTCCGGCGGTAAGGGGCGGTCTTTTCTCGCAAGCAATGTCAGCGCGTCGGCATCCAGCACCAAAGGATGGGCCGACGACAGCGCAACGTCCAGCAGCGCCGCTGCCTTTGCATCCAGTCCCAATCCCGGCCCGACAAGCAGGGCACCGACCCGTTCGTCGCTGACTAGGCCTGTGACCTCGTCGATGTCATCGAACTGCCGATGGACGATCGCATGGGGCCCGGCTGAGGGAAGGTCATGCGCATAGCGGCGCACCGATCCTGCACCGGACCGGGCGGCAGCGATGCTGGCCAGCAGGCTCGCGCCCGGCATCGCGCCGCCGATCACCGCCACCAGCCCGCGCGTATATTTATGAGAGTCGGCTCCGGGGGCCGTCAGCTCCGCCGGCCCAAGTCGATGCACATGGCTTGGCAGCTCTATGCCAAGGTCGGCCAAGACCAGCCGATCGACCAAGCCGGCGGCCGGATGAAGCAGATGAGCAGGCTTGTAAGCTCCGAGCGCGATGCATAAGCCGAAATGCGGAACAGCGGACAGGAGCGCGCCACTGTCCGTCTCCACGCCGCTGGGCAGATCGACCGCAAAGGTCAGCGCGGCATCCTCCGCCAACCAACATAGCCGCGCCGCAACGGCGTCCTCCAGCCCTCGGCTCAACCCGGTGCCGAATAGCGCGTCCACGAGTTGCACGGCGGGCGCGGCGATCATCATATCCTCGACAGGACCGTCCCAGCCCGCTCTCGCCCGCTGCGCCGACGCGGTGCGACTGTCGCACAGCGCCGCCACCCGCACCGGTACGCCGCGCTCCTTCAGCAGGCGGGCGATCACGAACCCGTCGCCGCCATTATTCCCCGGACCGCACAGCACCAGCGTGTCGCGCCGATGCCCCGCGCGCCAGATGATCTCCGCCGCCGCCCGGCCTGCGATTTCCATCAGCGCGTACTCATCCGTGCCGGCACGGAAGGCCGCCTGTTCGGCCTGACGCATCTGTGCGGCTGTCAGGATCGGTACGCCGGTCACCGCGTCCCTGCGACCTGCACCGGCAGGCGATAGCGATCGCTGCCAGCCACGACTTCGACCAGATCCTTACCGACGATCGTCAGCTTGGCGGCCTCTGCGCCGTCCGCCGCTTCAAGCCCATGCCCGTCCGCCAGAATATGGAAACGGCGAAAACCACCGTCGGGATGACGGAGGGTCAGTATTTCCCCGTCTCGGTCGGCCGTGCAGTCGCGCGCCCACTGCTCCATGCCCGCGGTAAAGCAGTCGACCCTGCTTTCGTCACCGGCCTTGCTCCCCGCAGCCTGCGCGCCATCAGTCGCCTTGCCGCCTTGACCCCCGCAACCCGAGAGAGCGAGCAGCAGGGCTATGCCGACGATCATCCTCATGCGAAGCGCGCCTTGCAGTCGAGGAGGATGGGGCCCAATATCGCGGCGAACCGCGCCTGCCCCTCTTCGCTGCCGGCGACATCCTGCCGCATCTCGATCCCCAAATAGGGGATGCCATTGGCCTCCGCATGGCGGTTCATCGTCGCGTTGAGCAGCGCGCCGGAATAGGGCTGCTGGTCGCCGACCACCAGCCCGGCGGCTTCCAGCATGGGAATGGCAATGCGGGCCGCGCGGCCATCCCGATTATAGAGCACGCCCACTTCCCATGGCCGTTCCTGCGCCGGGTCACTGGCCAGGCTGGGCGTGAAACTGTGCAGCGACAGGATGAAGGGCGACGTCATCTGCGCCAGCATGGCCGCCAGCCGTCGATGATAGGGGTGGTAGAAGCGCGTAAGCCGCGCATTGAGGTCCGCGTCCCGGTTGCCTGCTATGGCATGGCCGTCGCTCATCACCGGCAACAACCCCGGCGCATCCTCTTCCCGGTTGAGGTCGATGACCAGACGGGACACGCCGCCCAAGATGGCCTTGCATCCAAGCTGCGCCGCGAGCGCCTGCGTGACCTCCGCCACGCCGATGTCGATGGCGATATGCTCGTGCAACAAGGTGGGATCGATGTGAAGATCGATATCGTCCGGCACATAAGCGGACGCATGATCCGCCACGATCAGCAGATCGAGGCTACCGCCGTCAATTTCCTTATAGGCTTCGCTCATGCGCCTCTAATCCGCGTTTCCATCGTCCACCAGCTCGGATGCGCTTTCGCCAAGGCATTGGCGGCATGACTGCAATCCGCTTGCGTATGGAACAGCGCGAAGCAGGTCGCACCAGAACCGGACATGCGGTACAAACGCACCCCCGGCTGCTGCCCGAGCATATTCAGTACATCGGAAATGGCGGGAGCGATGGCGATGGCGGGCTGCTCCAGATCGTTGCGACCCGCGATCAATCGCTCAAGGTTGCCCGCGTCGAGAGCGCCGCGATCCACCCTGTCCCATCCTGCGAAAACCTGCGCCGTCGACACGGCGATACCGGGATTGGCGAGCAACATCGGCCGCCCGTCCAGATCGTCTATCTGATGGCGGGCGAAATGTTCGCCCCTTCCCGATACAAGCTGGGTGACGCTTGCAAGGCAGGCCGGAACGTCCGAACCGAGGTCGAGCGCCAATGCGGTCAGCTCCTGGGGATCGATCCTCATATCCCACAGCCGCGTCAAAAGACGGAGCGTCGCTGCCGCGTCCGCCGATCCTCCCCCAATACCCGAAGCAACCGGCAGGTTTTTCGTCAGGCGGATCACCGCGCCCCGCTGCTCGCCGAGATAGGCCTGCAAGCCGCGCGCGGCCTTCACCACCAGATTGCCCGGTCCCGCCTCCAGTCCGGAGCCGAAGGGTCCATCCACAACCAGGTTGATCGCGCCATCGTCCGTAGCTTCGCCCGTGATCCGGTCGCCATCCTCGGCAAAGACGAACAGGCTTTCCAGCGCATGGTATCCGTCATCGCGCCGCGCCCGAACATGCAGCGCGACATTGATCTTGGCATAGGCGGTCTCGGCCAGCGGCTCCACCATGGCGTCAGGGAGCGGCATATTCTGGCTTCAGTCCTTCTTCGCTCTTCGCGGCGAGCCGCGCGGCCACATCGCCCTGCGCGTTGATCGCCGCCGCGCTCCAGGCATAGCGCGCCTCGTATCGCCGCCCCGCCGTCCAAAGCGCGTCCCCGAGATGCTCGTTGATCGTCGCGTCGGTCGGCGCACCCAACGCGGCGCGTTCCAGCGAGGGCACCGCCGCCGCGACGTTGCCGGTCACGAACTGGGCCCAGCCCAGGGAATCCGCGATCGCCGCATCGTCGGGCTTCAATGCGCTGGCTTTCTTGATCAGTTCCAGCGCAGCTTCGACATTCTGCCGCCGCTCTATCTGCGCATAGCCCAGATAGTTGAGGATCGCCGGCTCGTCAGGCGCGATCCTGGCGGCGCGTTCGAGTACCTCTCGCGCTTCGGTCCAGCGCTTGCCCTGCTCCAGCGCGCTGCCTTCGAACAGCAGCAGGGTCCATGGCAATTTGTCGGGCTCGTAGCTCGCCTGTGCCGCGCGGAAGGCGGCTGCCGCGCCATCGAAGTCTCGGCTTTCCGCCAGCAGCCGACCGAGCCTGACCTGTCGCTCCGGTTCCGCGCCGGGCACGGACGCCTGTTGCCGTGCCAGGGCCAGCGCGCCGGCCAGGTTGCCCGATGCCGCTAGCGCGTCGATCAACTCCGCCTGTGCCAGCGGGGCGAACCAGTTCTTCGCGGGCACCTTTGCTGCTTCTTGCACCGCCGCGCCGGCATGATCCTGTTCCACCAATAGACGGGCGGCCACGATGTGCGGCTCCGCACCCAGGGGGTCGGCGAAGGTCGCCATGCGGGCCAGCCGCAGTCCCAGCGCGCGCCCTGCCGGGTCGCTCGATATGTCGACTGCCAACCGCGCCAGTAGACGGGCATAGCCCTGCGCCGGCGTGAACGGCTGTTCCTTCGCCCTGCCCCGCAAGATGGCGGCGCGGGCCACGTTGAAATTGGCGTGATCGGCGGGCAGCAACATCAACGCCTCGTCCCTTGCCCCGATGCCTGCCAGTTGCGCGGCAAAGGTCAGCCGCAGCGCCGCGCCATCGCGCGCCCGCGCCACTAAGGCGCGCCGGACGGCAGGAATGGCCGCCGACAAATCGCGGTGGTTCAACGCCTGATAGGCAACATGTTCGTCGAGATAGCGCTGCCCCAAAGAAGCGAACCGGTCCTTCGCGTCGATTGTGGGAGGCGCATAATTGCCCTGGCCGACAGCGATCCAACTGCGGACGATCGCGCTCAGGAAGGAAAAATTGCCTTCTTGCGTCATGCGGTCGGTCAGGGCGCTCGCCGCCTGCCAGTCCTTCCGCGCAAGCGCGTCGCCGATACGCAGCAGCGTACCGTCGCGCGGCAACATGCCTGCGCCGTCCAGCAACGCCGCGGACTGCAACGCCAGCGCCCCGTCCCCGCTCTCCAGGGCCTGAACATAGGACCGACGGGCGATCTCCACCCGGTCGGGATCCTGTTTTAACGCCGCCCTGTACCCCGCGACGGCCAGGCCAAGAGCGTTATCGCCCTCGGCGAGGCGCGCCCGCGCATAGGCCTGTAACCCGCTATCGCCGCGATCGATGGACGCCGCGGCCGGTGGCGACGGCGACACGGCAGCCAGCAGGCACGGAAGGGTCAGACGCCTACATATTGGGATAATTCGGTCCTCCGCCGCCTTCCGGGACCACCCAGTTGATGTTCTGGGTCGGATCCTTGATGTCGCACGTCTTGCAGTGAACGCAATTCTGGGCGTTGATCTGGAAGCGGGGATTGCCCTCCTCCTCGCCCACCACTTCATAGACGCCTGCAGGACAATAACGCTGCGCCGGTTCATCATAAAGGGGGAGGTTGTAACTGATCGGGACCGAGGGATCCTTCAGTTGAAGGTGGACCGGCTGGTCCTCCTCATGATTGGTGTTGCTCAGGAACACGGATGATAGCCGGTCGAAACTGATCACGCCGTCCGGCTTTGGGTAGGCGATCTTCGCGCACGCCTCCTTGGGCCAGATTTTCTCCGCGTCCGGCTTGTGCTTCATCGTGAAGGGCAGGCCGATCTTCAGCGTCCGCATCCACATGTCGACGCCCGCCAGCAGCGTGCCCAGCGTGTTGCCGAACTTGCTCAGCAGCGGCTCTGCATTCTTGACCAGTTGCAGTTCGGTCGCGATCCAGCTCGACCGCAGCGTCGGTTCATAATCGTCCAGCACATCGCCCGACCGCTCCGCCTGTACCGCTGCAAAGGCAGCTTCGGCCGCCAGCATGCCCGACTTCATCGCCGTATGCGTACCCTTGATGCGGGGCACGTTGACGAAGCCCGCCGAACAGCCGATCAGCGCGCCGCCCGGGAAGGCGAGCTTGGGGATGGACTGCCAGCCGCCCTCATTGATCGCGCGCGCGCCATAGGAAATGCGGCGGCCACCCTCCAGATATTCGCGGATCGCCGGATGCTGCTTCCAGCGCTGGAATTCCTCGAACGGATAGAGATGCGGGTTGCGGTAGCCCAGGCCCACGACGAAGCCGAGCGCCACCTGCCCGTTGGCCTGATGATAAAGGAAGCCGCCGCCATAAGCGTCCGTTAGAGGCCATCCCTGCGTGTGGATGACGAGGCCGGGCTGATGCTTTGCGGGATCGATGTCCCACAATTCCTTCATGCCAAGGCCATAGACCTGCGGCTCGCTGTCGGCGTCCAGCGCGAACTGCCGCTTCAATATCTTGGTGAGATGGCCCCGTGCGCCTTCCGCGAAGAAGGTATAGCGCGCATGCAGTTCCAGCCCCGGCTGATAGTCCGGCTTTCGGTTGCCCTCCCGGTCGATGCCCATGTCGCCGGTGGCGACGCCCTTCACGCTGCCGTCCTCATTGTAGAGGATTTCGGCCGCCGCGAAGCCGGGGAAAATTTCCACGCCCAACCCTTCGGCCTGTTCGGCAAGCCAGCGGCAGAGGTTGCCCAGCGATCCGGTATAGGTGCCCTTATTGTGCATCCAGCCCGGCGTAGCGATGTGCGGCATGCTCATCTTGCCGCCTTTGGTCAGGAACCAATGGCGGTTGTCCGTCACCGGAACCTCCGCGAGGGAACAGCCCATGTCGCGCCAGTCGGGCAAAAGCTCGTCCAGCGCTCTTGGATCGATCACCGCGCCCGACAGGATATGGGCGCCGATCTCCGATCCCTTTTCCAGCACGCAGACCGCCAGTTCCTGCCCCGCGTCGTTCGCCAGCTGCTTCAGCCGGATAGCCGCCGACAGTCCCGCCGGTCCCCCGCCGACGATGACGATGTCATAGGGCATCGATTCCCGTTCGCTCATTCATCCCTCCATGGCGGCGACATCGGGCTGCACCCCGTCCATCCAGTCGCCGCGTCTGTCCAACGATTTGCCAGCTCAGGCGATGAAGCAGCTTGACCCCCTCGTCAAGCTCTGGCCCAAGGAAAGGCGATGCGGGGTTCAGTGCAAGACAATGCGGCGTTGGCCGTCGATGCCTATATGGCATGGTGGCAGCTGGCTGGCGTGGAAGACGCCGTGGCGGAAGAGCCGGTGGACTGGTTGCGTCCAGCAGTTGCGGCATCTCCCGCCATGGGCAGGGAGACGGCCTCCGCTACCCAGGCGGTTTCCGCTCCTCGCGATCTGGGGGCGTTTCGCGCCTGGTTGGAAAGCGAATCGTGCCACCCAGAACGGCGGTGGCCATCGCGGCCGATCTACCCCGTCGGCGAACCCAAGAGCCGCCTGATGGTCGTGACGGACATGCCCGATCCCGCAGATGTGGACGCTGGCGCATTGCTGGCCGACCGGGCCGGCGCCCTGTTCGATGCGATGCTGCGGGCGATCGGTTTCCAGCGGTCTGACATCCATCTTGCGTCCCTGTTCTTCGCCAGGCCGCCGGGTGGCATGGTGGAAGCTGCCGACCTGTCCGTCACAGCCGCACGGATGCGCACCCACATCCATCTGGCGCAGCCCCATCGCCTTCTGCTGCTTGGCGACAGGACGATCCGTGCCTTGATGCCGATGGACGGAGCCCAACCTGGAAATAGTTTACAGGATTTTAAGCATGATGGCGGCATCGTGCCCGCTGTCTCCACATTCCACCCCCGCCTGCTGCTCGGACAGCCCGCGGCCAAGGCGGAATGCTGGCGTGCCCTGCAAAGCCTGATCGAGGAAGTTCGTTTGTGATCCGCGTCGCGACCCGCTTTTCCCGCCTTGCCCTGATCTCTGCCGGCCTTGCCGCGGGCGTGCCAGCAATGGCGGACACCATGCCTGAACTGCCGGCCACCATCGCGCCGCTCCAAACATCTCCGCTGGAACTCGCGGATGGAGACAAGACCAGGTATCGCGCGATCTACACGGCGTTGCAGGCGCAGCAATGGGCAGACGCAAAGGCGATGATCGGCGCACTGCCGCCGCAGGATTCGGTGCGGCCAGTCGCCCTCTCGGAACTTTATCTGGCCAAGGGATCGCCCAAGGTCGAACTGTTCGACCTGCTCGACCTCATCAACAAAGCACCGTGGCTGCCAAAGGCGGACCAACTGTCCCGCCTGGCGCAGAAGCGGGGCGCGACGATCCTTCCGACTCTGCCGCAGGTTCAAAAGCTCGTTTGGCTGGGCTCCGCGCCGCGCCGTCAATATGTCGCCGCGACCAAAACGGATATCGCGGCGCAGGCGCTTGCCGGCCAGATTCAGACCTTCGTCAAGAATGACGATCCGGCCGGGGCGGAAGCCCTGCTCGCGGCTGGCGAGATCGGCCTGACGCCGGAGGGACTGACCGAGGTGCGGCAGCGGGTCGCCTGGGCCTATTATATTGAGAATGACGATGTGAACGCCCGTCGCATGGCGGCCCGCGCGCTGGAAACCCGCACGGGCGGCGACTGGATGGTGCAGGCGCACTGGACGACCGGCCTTGCAAGCTGGCGGCAGAACGACTGCCGTGCCGCCGCTCCCGCCTTCGCCAACGTCGCGGCGCTCGCCGGAGACGCCGACATGCGGGCGGCCGGAGCCTATTGGGCATCGCGCGCCTATATGGTCTGCGGCGAAGCGGAGAAGGTCGCGAACTATCTGAAGCAGGCAGCGCGCGCCAATGAGACTTTCTACGGACTGCTCGCACGCGAGTCGCTTGGAATGCCGCTCGGTGCGGCGGCGGTGGGCAGCCGTTTCGGGGCTGTCGATTGGGAGAAGCTGAAAGCCAGCCCCGGCGCGAAAGCTGCCATTGCCTTGTCGGCGATCGGCGAAACCGGCCGTGCCGACGAGCTTCTGCGCTATCAGGCGAAAATCGGCGGGACGGATCAATATGATGCGCTGCTGCGACTTGCGAGCGCGCTCAACCTGCCGGCGACCCAGCTATACCTCGCCCATAACGGGCCGGCCGGGATGCAGCCCGCCAGCTTCGCCCGTTTTCCGGCGCCCGACTGGCGGCCGGACGGCGGCTGGCGCGTGGACCCGGCGCTCATCTACGCGCATACGCTTCAGGAATCCGGCTTCCGTACCGATGTGGTCAGCAGCGCTGGCGCGCGCGGCCTGATGCAGGTGCGCCCCGGAACGGCGGGCGACGTCGGCCTTGCCAATGCCGCGCAGCTGTTCGTGCCCTCGACCAATATGGAATATGGCCAGCGCTATCTGGAATCGCTGCGCGACATGAGCGCCACAGGCGGCCTTCTGCCCAAGGTGATGGCCGCCTATAATGCCGGCCCCCTGCCCGTCGAACGGTGGAACAGCCAGGTGCATGACAAGGGCGACCCGCTGCTCTTCATGGAATCGCTGCCCTATTATGAAACCCGCGCCTATGTGAACATCGTCATGCGCAATTACTGGATGTACCAGATCCAGGCAAAGGGCAGCGCCGATTGCCTGACGGGCATGGCCCAGGGCATGTGGCCCACCTTCCCCAATGCGAAGGGCGTGAAGCTGGTGCGCCTCAGCAAGGCTGACGGGCGTGGTGCGATGGGCGGCGGCGCGGACTGATGGCGATTGACGATAGCAGGACGTTCATCCCCGTCCGTATCGCCGTCCTCACCGTTTCGGATACGAGGGGGTTGGCCGAGGATCGATCCGGCGACACGCTGGTGGAGCGACTGGAAGGCGCAGGCCATATATTGGCCGCGCGGCATATCGAAAGGGACGACCGCGCCGCCATCGTCGCGCGGCTGCATGCCTGGATCGATGACCCTGAGATAGACGTCATCCTGACCACCGGCGGCACCGGGGTCACCGGGCGCGACGTAACGCCCGAGGCACTGGCTCAGGTTCAGGACAAGGAAATTCCGGGATTCGGCGAGCTGTTCCGTTGGCTGAGCTATCAGAGCATCGGCACGTCCACCATTCAGTCGCGTGCGACCGCCTGCGTGGCGCGCGGCACTTATATCTTCGCGCTGCCGGGATCGACCGGGGCCGTGAAGGACGCCTGGGACGGCATTCTCGTCAGTCAGTTGGACAGCCGTTTCCGCCCTTGCAATTTCGTGGAGTTGATGCCGCGCCTTACCGAGCGGTGATGGCCGCGATTGACATATTGTTCCTGATATGTTCTAGTTTGCCATGGCGATCGAGAAAGGCAGGGGCGCGACGTTGAACGGCGAGAGCCGTCGCTTCAACCTTGCGGAGCGGGAGGTGGATGGCGACTGGCTGGATGAGGTTGAAGCGCTCGACGGCCCTGTCCCCCGCCGCCGGACGGAGGTGACAGTCGAACACCCCCGCACGATCCTGACCCGCAACGCCAGCCCGGATATCGGTTTCGATCAGTCGATCAACGCCTATCGCGGATGCGAGCATGGCTGCATCTATTGTTTCGCGCGGCCGAGCCATGCCTATCACGACCTGTCGCCAGGGCTGGATTTCGAGACCAAGCTCTTCGCCAAGCCGGATGCGGCGAAGCTGTTGCGGGCGGAACTGTCCCGCCGCAACTATCAGGTTGCGACGATCGCGATGGGCACGAATACCGATCCCTATCAGCCGATCGAGAAGGATTGGCGGATCACCCGATCCATCCTGGAACTTTTGGTGGAAACGCGGCATCCGACCTTCATCACCACCAAGTCGGACCGGATCCTGCACGATATCGAGCTGATCGCCGATCTGGCGCGAGACGGGCTGGCGGCGGTGATGCTGTCGGTCACCAGCCTTGATCCCGCCGTGGCGCGGACTTTGGAACCGCGCGCGCCCCATCCCTTGCGCCGGCTGGATGCCATCGCCCGGCTTTCAGGCGCAGGCGTTCCTGTGACGTGCAGCATATCGCCGGTCATCCCGGCGATCACCGATCATGAGATGGAGGCGCTGATCGCTCGCGCGGCGGAGGCGGGCGCTCGGGAAGTCACCTATATTCCCGTCCGCCTGCCGCATGAGGTCGCGCCGCTGTTCCGGGCGTGGCTCGACGCCCATTATCCCGACCGGGCGGCCAAGGTGATGGCCATCATCAACGATTTGCGCGGCGGCCGCGACAATGACCCCGATTTCGGCACCCGGATGAAGGGGCAAGGCGTGTGGGCCGACCTGATCCGCACCCGCTTCCTCAAGGCCCGAAAGCGCGCGGGTTTCAGTGGAGAGAAGCTGATCCTCCGCACCGACCTGTTCCGCCCGCCCGAAGGCGCGCAGATGCGGCTGTTGTGACGATCGGCCTTAGCCCACCAGACGCATCGCCGTGCGGCGGGTCCGGGTCTTGTAGCCATCCGCTTTCACATCCATCCGCTCGAACCTGTGGATGGTGAGGCCCCTGATCGTGGCAATGGCGTCCACCTGATCCGCGCCGAGGCTGTAGCCGTCGCCCAGGAACAGCCGCGCCGCGTGCCCATCGCCCAGCGGCGCGCGCAGGAACACTTCGCTCCGCCCGCCGCCGGCGCCTGCCAGCAGCGCTGCGAGCGCCTCCACAGCTTCGGGGGTTTCGACGTCGACAGTCAGTTCCATGCGCGATGCGCTGGCGATCGCCCGGAACGGCTCGACGCCGCGCACGGTGACGCGCGGCGTTTCCTCGCCGGGCAGCCGGTCCAGTTCGACGATCAGCAGCGCGCAGTCGCCGTCGCGCGCCAGTTCCTCAATCGCCTTGCAGGCTTCCTCTTCGAAACAGCTCGCCTGAAACTGGCCGCTCTGATCGGAGAAGGTCGCGTTGGCGTAGCGTGCGCCACGCTTCGTCTCGCGCCAGCGCACATCCTCGACCATCGCCGCCATGATCGTCATCGCGCGTCCGTCGGCATTGGGCGCGGGCATGGGGGACTGGCAGACGAGGCCGTAGCTTTTCGCTCCGCGAGCGTCGGCCAGATGACGGTAGCGGTCGACGGGGTGCGCGGAGAAATAGAAGCCGAACGCTTCCTTTTCCTGCGCCATGCGGTCCGCCACGGTCCAGGCCTGATGCGGGGGTATGCGGACATCGGCATGGGGCGTTTCGACGTCCCCGAACAGGCCGCCCTGCCCGCTTTCCCGCGCCGCCGCGTTGCTGGAGGCGACCGACAGGATCGTCTCGGCGGCGGCATGGACGCCGGCCCGGTCGGCATGGACGCTGTCGAACGCGCCAGCCGCGGCGAGGCTTTCCAACTGGCGGCGGTTCAGCAGGCGCGGCTCTATGCGGTCCGCGAAATCGTCCAGGCTCTTGAACGGCCCGCCCTTCTCGCGTTCCTCGACCAGCTGCTCCATCGCCTTCTCGCCCACGCCCTTGAGGCCGCCGAGCGCATAACGAACGGCAAAGCCAAGGCGTGGGTCTTCGCCTTCGACCGGCACGGCTTCGACCGAGAAATCGGCCTGGCTGCGGTTGATGTCAGGGGCGAGACAGGGCAGGCCCATGCGCCGCATGTCGTCCACGAAGACGGTCAGCTTGTCGGTCAGATGGATGTCGAACGCCATCGACCCCGCATAGAATTCCGCCGGATAATGCGCCTTCAGCCAGGCTGTCTGATAGGCGAGCAGGGCGTAGGCAGCAGCGTGGGATTTGTTGAAGCCGTAGCCGGCGAACTTGTCGATCAAGTCGAACAGCTCGTTCGCCTTGGCCGCCGGAATGGCGCTCTTCTCCGCGCAGCCCTCGACGAAGCGGGAGCGCTGCGCGTCCATCTCCGCCTTCACCTTCTTGCCCATCGCGCGGCGCAGAAGGTCCGCGTCGCCCAGGCTGTAGCCTGCAAGAATCTGCGCGGCCTGCATCACCTGTTCCTGATAGACGAAGATGCCATAGGTCTCTTCGAGGATCGGCTTCAGGAGGATGTGCGGATATTCAATCTCTTCCTGCCCGTTCTTACGGCGGCCGAACATGGGGATATTATCCATCGGGCCGGGCCGGTAGAGCGAGACGAGCGCGATGATGTCGCCGAAGTTGGTCGGGCGCACGGCGGCCAGCGTCTTGCGCATGCCTTCCGATTCGAGCTGGAACACGCCGACCGTGTCGCCGCGCTGGAGCAGTTCGTAAACGGCGGGATCGTCCCAGGCGAGCGTATCGAGATCGACATGGACGCCGCGCGCTGCGAGCAATTGCACTGCCTTCTGCAGCACGGACAACGTCTTAAGACCCAAAAAGTCGAATTTCACCAACCCCGCGCCCTCGACATATTTCATGTCGAACTGCGTGACCGGCATATCGGATCGCGGATCGCGGTAGAGCGGCACGAGCTGCGACAAGGGCCTGTCGCCGATCACCACGCCGGCGGCGTGGGTCGAGCTGTGCCGCGGGAAGCCCTCCAGCTTCATCGCATAGTCGATCAGGCGGCGGACCTGGTTGTCATTGTCATATTCGGCCCGGAACTCGCTGACGCCATTCAGGGACCGCTCCAGCGTCCATGGATCGGTCGGATGATTGGGCACCAGCTTGGCGAGGCGGTCGACCTGCCCATAGCTCATCTGGAGCACGCGGCCGGTATCCTTGAGCACGGCGCGCGCCTTCAGCTTACCGAAGGTGATGATCTGCGCGACATGATCCGACCCGTATTTCTGCTGGACGTAGCGGATCACCTCGCCTCGCCGCGTTTCGCAGAAGTCGATGTCGAAGTCGGGCATCGACACGCGCTCGGGGTTGAGGAATCGCTCGAACAGCAAGCCCAATTGGAGAGGGTCGAGATCGGTGATGGTCAGCGCCCATGCGACCAGCGATCCCGCACCCGAACCGCGCCCAGGCCCCACCGGGATACCATTGTCCTTCGCCCATTTGATGAAGTCGGCGACGATCAGGAAGTAACCGGGAAAGCCCATCTGGATGATGATGTCGGTTTCGAAGGTCAGCCGCTCATAATAGGGCTGGCGCGCCTCTGCGCCGACAATCCCCGCCTTGTCCAGCCGCGCTTCGAGGCCGGTCGCTGCCTGCTCCCGCAGCATCCTTGCCTCGCCCTCGATATCGCCTGCAAGGCTGGGCAGGATGGGCTTGCGCTTGGGCGCGGCGACGGCACAGCGTTGCGCCACGACCAGCGTATTGGCGAGGGCTTCGGGCAGGTCTTCGAACAGTCGCTTCATCTCCCCGGCCGGCTTCATCCAGGCGTCGGGCGAGCTGGTGCGGCGGTCGGGCGTCTCGACATAGGCGCTGTCCGCGATGCAGAGCATCACGTCGTGCGCCTCATGGAAATGGGGTTCGGCAAAACAGGTGGGGTTGGTCGCGACGAGGGGCAGATTGCGATCATAGGCCAGATCGAGCAGCGCGGCCTCCGACTTGCCCTCCACCGGGTCGAGCCGGCGGCAGATCTCGACATAAAGGCGATCGGGAAACAATGCTTCCAGCCGCTGCGCATAGGCGGTAGCTGCGTCGGGCTGATCCTCGGCAAAGAGACGGGCCAGTGCGCCCTCGCCCCCGGCCGTCAAGGCGATCAGGCCATCGGTTCGGCCTTCCAGCGCCTCGATCGTCACATGCGGCACATCCTCCACCGGCCGGTCGAGATGCGCCATGGACACGAGGGCGCAGAGGTTGTCGTAACCCTTGGCGTCCTGTGCATAGAGCGCCAGCCAGTCATGCACCGGTGCTGCGTTGGCAGGGCGGCCGGGCCGCAGCACGCCCAGCATCGCGCCGATGATGGGCTGAACGCCTTCATCCTTGCAGGCGTCGGAAAAGGCCATCGATCCATAGAGGCCGTTGCGGTCCGTGATGGCGGCTGCGGGAAAGCCCAGGGCCTTGGCCTGCTTGGCGATCTTCTTGGGGTCGATCGCGCCTTCCAGCATGGTGTAGGAGGAGAAGACGCGGAGCGGAACGAATGCGGCGTGAGGCATGGTTCAATCTAGTCCGATGCGGCGATTCGGCGCCACCCCTTCGGCAGCGAATATTGTGGGTAAGTGCGGCCGCCCCTATCGCGCAGAAAAAGGGCGCGACCTCACGGCCGCGCCCCATATTTCCAATCATCGCTGCCGGTCAGGCGGCGCTGCGGTCCTGCGCGTTGATGTCAACCAGCTGACCGCCATTGATGGCGATCTTCTTGGGCTTCATCGCTTCGGGGACTTCGCGCACCAGCTCGATCACCAGCAGGCCGTCGGCCAGATCCGCCTTTTCGACCCGCACGAAGTCGGCAAGCTCGAACCGGCGCTCGAAGCTGCGGTTCGCGATGCCCACATGCAGGAACTTCGAACGGTCCGCGGCCGAATCATCCTTGCGGCCGATCACCTGGAGCAGGTTCTGCTGCGCCGTGATGTCGATTTCGTCGGACCGGAAGCCGGCGACGGCCAGCGTCACGCGGTAACGGTCTTCCGACAGGCGTTCGATGTTGAAGGGCGGATAATTGTCGCTCTGCTGCAACCGTGCGTTGTTTTCGATGAGGTCGAACAGACGATCGAAACCGACGGTGGAGCGGCGATAAGGGGTCAGGTCAAAAGCACGCATTGTCATAATCTCCCAAAGAGCAAAATGAACAGTGCCGAACCCTCAACGGGCGTCCGGCGATACGATGTCCAGCCCCGAACGGCAGCCGGACAGCTTTGATATGGTTTGATGATCCGGCGTTTCAAGAGGGCCGGTTCGTGGGCGCCCTGCCCTTAACTTCGCATATTTCCCGCAGAAATTGACATAAAGTTGCGGGAGGGTGATCCTATTGCAAAGTCATGCGCCAAGTATAGGGCCGCGTGCCTGCCTAGGACAGCAAGACGAAAAAAGCGCCCGGACCGTGCTTTCACGATCCGGGCGCTTAATGGACGATTGCTCGTCTCCCCCTTGGCCTGCCTCAACCGCTTCTCAGCCCCCTAAGCTCGAAGCGGGATGCAGTATCCCTGAACCACGGCCTTTCACCTGTGCTTCGACTGTCTTGCTATGACTGACGCGGGCCGCTGTCACGGCCAAAATCGGACCGCTGTGATTTTGCGTCCGCCCCTGTGGCGAGGATGCAACAATGCGGCAATACTTGCCGTTATGAGGGCTGCACCCTAGACCCCCCTTTCAAGCCCTTTGCAAAGGATTGCGCGCGCCGCATGATTCTGTCCCGTTACGAACGCATGATCGCCAAACGCTATTTGCTGCCGGGCAAGGGCGAAGGCTTCATCTTCCTGGTCGCCGGCATCAGCCTGGTCGCGGTGATGCTGGGTGTCGCTGCCCTTATCATCGTCATGAGCGTGATGAACGGCTTCCGCGCCGAGCTGTTCGACAAGATCGTAGGGCTTAACGGCCACGCCGTGGTTCAGGGCTATGGCGGGCGGTTGCCGGACTGGCAGGCGGTGCTGAAGGAGGCGAAGGCGACGCCGGGGGTCACCAGCGCGACGCCGCTGATCGAGCAGCCGCTGCTCACCACCTATCAGGGCCGGGTCGAGGCAGTGCTGGTGCGCGGCATGACCGTGCCCGACATCCGGTCCAACAAGACGCTGAAGGGCAAGGTGATCGCGGGCAGTCTGGACGCGCTGACGCCGGGTAGCGGCAAGATCGGCATCGGATCGCGGCTGGCGGAAAATCTGGGCGTGCAGGTCGGCGAGAGCCTGACGATCATCAATCCCGCCGGCCGTTCGACGCCGTTCGGCACGGTGCCGCGCCAGATCAGCTATCAGGTAGCGGCGATCTTCGAAGTCGGCGTCTATGATTATGACAAGGCGTTCGTCGTGATGCCGATCCAGGACGCGCAGACATTGCTGCTGCTGAACGATGTCGTCAGCATGATCGAGGTCGAGACGGTCGATCCGGACAGGGTCGGACAGATATTGGAGCCGTTGGCCGCAAGGGTCGCGGGCCGCGCCGTCATCACCGACTGGCGGCAGATGAACGCCAGCCTGTTCGAGGCGCTGGCCGTCGAGCGGGTGGCGATGTTCGTGGTGCTGTCGATCATCGTGCTGGTCGCGGTGTTCAACATCCTATCCTCGCTGATCATGCTGGTGCGGGCCAAGACGCGCGACATCGCGATCCTGCGGACCATGGGGGCGAGCCGGGGTGGGCTGGTCAAGATATTCATG
This sequence comes from Sphingobium olei, assembly GCF_042678845.1. Lineage (NCBI taxonomy): Bacteria > Pseudomonadati > Pseudomonadota > Alphaproteobacteria > Sphingomonadales > Sphingobiaceae > Sphingobium > Sphingobium olei. Next base: position 25,265 of record NZ_JBHTLS010000128.1, read on the forward strand.
ACCGTGGGCGTCACCATCGGCGCGTTGGGCATGGCGGCGGGCATGGTGCTGGGCTTCACCTTCCTCTTCTTCCGCCAGAGCGTGGTGAACGCCATTCAGTTCGTCACCGGCCAGAATCTGTGGGATCCCTCGATCCGGTTCCTGACGGAACTGCCGTCGAAGGCGGACCCGGTGGAGATTGCCGTCATCTGCATCATGGCGCTGCTGTTCAGCTTCCTTGCCACCCTCTATCCGGCCTTCAAGGCCGCCAATACCGATCCCGTGCAGGTGCTGCGCTATGAATGACATATTGAAGGTCAGCGGCCTTGCCCGCAGCTTCACCCAGGGCGGCGTGACAATCGACGTTCTGCGCGGCGTCGACCTGTCGGTCGGACCGGGCGAGATCGTGGCGCTGCTCGGGCCGTCCGGTTCGGGCAAGTCGACGCTGCTACAGGCGGTGGGCCTGCTGGAAGGCGGGTTCGACGGATCGATCCGCATCGCGGGCGAGGAAGCGGCCCGGCTCGACAATGATGGACGGACGCGTTTGAGGCGCGACGCGCTGGGCTTCGTCTATCAGTTCCACCATCTGCTGCCGGACTTCAACGCGATCGAGAATGTGGTTCTGCCGCAGGTGATCCGCGATGTGGAGCCGGGCGTGGCGCGCAGCCGGGCGGAGTCGCTGCTGACGGCGCTGGGCCTTGGCCACCGGCTGGACCATCGGCCCAGCCAGCTATCGGGTGGCGAGCAGCAGCGCGTGGCGGTAGCGCGAGCGCTGGCGAACCGGCCCGCGCTGGTGCTGGCGGATGAGCCGACCGGCAATCTGGACGAACGCACTGCAGACGTCGTGCTGGCCGAATTCCTGCGGCTGGTGCGGCAGGAAGGGTCTGCCGCGCTGGTGGCGACCCACAATGAACGGCTGGCGGCGAAGATGGACCGGGTGGTCCGCCTGCACGAAGGCGTGCTGGAAACGACGGCCTGATCAGGCGGCGGCCGAGTCGCTGTCCCGGACGGTGGCAACGAGAATGCGGTCGCGGCCTTCCGCCTTTGCCCGCAGCAGCGCGGCGTCCGCTGTCGCCAGCAAGCGGTCGGCGCGGCCATGTTCCGGGAAGGCCGCAAGGCCGAAGCTGGCGGTCACCGGTCCCAGTTCGCGGCCGCTGTGCTGAACCCGCAAATCCCTGATCCGCTGCTGTACCTGCCCGGCCCGGTTGAACGCCTGATCCAGATCGAAGCCGGGCATCAGCACGACGAACTCCTCGCCGCCCAGGCGAAAGGCGTGACCGGCTTCCCGAAGCGATTCCCCCAACACGGCGCCCACGGCCCGCAGCACGGCGTCGCCCGCGTCATGGCCGAAGCTGTCGTTGAACCGTTTGAAATGATCGATGTCGACCATCAGGCAGGCAAGCGGGGCTATTGTGCCCTCCACGTCCGCCACCAGAGTCTGGAGCATGGCGTCGAATTGGCGACGGTTGGGAAGGCCGGTCAGCGCATCCACCATCGCCATGTCGCGCAACTCGTCGCGCAGACGCAGATTGGCGAGCGCCAGGCCGATATTCTCCGCGAGTATTTCGAGATATTTGCCCGTCCGCTCTCGCCCGTCAGCGCTGCCCTCGGCGGGCTCCTCGAAATAAAGGAGGCCGATGCTGTCGCCCTGTGCCGCCAAGGGGATGCAGACGGTCGACAGGCGCGCGCCTGCGTCGCCGAGATGCTCGCACGCGATGTCGATCATCTCACCGGCGGGGCGATGCGTCTGGCCGCGCCGCAGCGCCCAGCAGGCTGACGGCGGGAATTCTGCGCGGGACAATTCCGGAGACAGCCATTCGCACGCCTGCGCCATGGCGTTGCGGCGGTTGTCATGGATATAGAGGCGGCCCGGATAGTCCGGCGCGATCTCGGGTGCGAAGCGCGCCACTACGTCGGCCAGGTCATCAACATTGGCGCAGCCCTGCAACCTTTGTGTGAGCCGCGACAGAAGGTCGCGCATGGTGCGGTCGGTGTCCCGCTCCTGCTCCAACCTTTGCCTCTCTAGCCCATTCTCGCGGAAGATGCGGATGGCCTGCGCCATGTCGCCAATCTCATCCACTTGCGGGAAATCGGGTGGGATGGCGGCGAAGTCCTGAGCGGCGAGGCGGGTCACGACATCGCTCAGCCGCACCACAGGCCGCAGGATGCGCTGCTTCAATACGAAATAGAGGACGCACAGGAACAGGAGCGCGGTGATGCCCAGCATTATTTCCGAAACGGTGCGCCACTGGCGCGTGGTTTCGGTGCCCCGCGCCACCGCCTGATCGGTCCGCTGATCGAGCATATACTGGAATTTGGCGATCTGCGCGCCGACCCGGTCCAACTCGCGGCCATATTCGTCACCGAACAGGATCGTCCGGGCGGTGCGATCATCCCCCTTGCGCGCGGCGGCCAAGGCCGCTTCCTGCTCGTCGTTCAGAGCGTCGGCCCAATGCAGCGCCTGCCGCAGGGCTGAGAGTTCAGCGATGCTCGCGCCGCCGTCCTTCAGATGCGCGATGCGCTGTTCGACGGAGCGCTCGTCCTCGCGTTCGCGGCGGTAGGCGACCAGATGGCTGGGATCGCCGGTCACGACATAGCCGCGCGCCTGTTCGGTGAGGCGATAGACATCCTCCTCCAGCGAGGCGGTAAGCTGGTCGAACTGCTGGCGCTGGGCCACGGCGGCGCGTTCCCGCTCCTCCGCACCCGATGCCATCAGCATCGTGGCGCCGGACGCCAGCGTGAGGAGCACGGTGGCGCCATAGGCCCAGTTGGTGATCGTGGATAAGCGCATGATGCCGCGGACAATAGCGGAACATCCTTTGCAACTATTTAAGGAGGCGCGCGACCAGCGAAGGATCGTCAGATTTCGACCTGGCTGCCCAGTTCCACGACGCGGTTGGTGGGAAGGCGGAAGAATTCCATCGCGCTTTCGGCGTTCCGCAGCATCCAGGCGAAGATTTTCTCACGCCACAACGGCATACCGGGCTTGGCCGAGGGCAGCAGCGTCTGGCGCGCGAGGAAGAAGCTGGTGTCCATCATCTTGAACGCCTGCCCGCAGCCGGTGATCGTCTTCAGTGCGGCGGGCACGTCGGGCTCCTGCATGAAGCCATATTGCAGCACCATGCGGAAGAAGCCGCGGCCCAGATCCTCCAGCTTGCAGCGGCCGTCATCCTCGACCACCGGCACGTCCTTGATCTTGACGGTGAGCAGGATCACGCGCTCGTGCAGAACCTTGTTGTGCTTTAGGTTGTGGAGCAGCGCGTGGGGCACGCCGTCCGGCGTCGAGGTCATGAACACGGCCGTGCCGGGCACACGAACCGCGCTGTTGGCCGCCGATGCGACGAAGACGGGGATGGGCATGGCGGCTTCGCGCAGCCGATCCTGCACCAGCCGCCGACCGCGCGACCAGGTGGTGAGCAAGGTGAAGATGACGAAGCCGATCAGCAGCGGGAACCAGCCACCCGCCGGAACTTTGGTGAGGTTGGCGGCGAGATAGGCGCCATCGACCAGATAGAAAACCGCCAGCAATGGCACGGCATAATACCATTTCCACTGCCACAGGCGGAACAGCACCACCGTCAGCAGCACATTGTCGATGAACATCGCCCCCGTTACCGCGATGCCATAGGCAGCGGTCAGGTTGGACGATGTCCGGAAGGTCAGCACCAGCGCGATGACCATGACCATCAGTCCCCAGTTGATGAGGGGGATGTAGATCTGGCCGGCGGTCGATGCGCTGGTATGTTCGATCCGCAAACGCGGCATGAAGCCGAGTTGGATCGCCTGCTGGGTAACGGAGAAGGCGCCTGAAATTACGGCCTGCGAAGCGATGATCGCGGCCAGCGTCGCCAGCACGATCAACGGCAATTGTCCCCACTGCGGGGCGAGATTGTAGAAGGGGCTGTGCAGCGCCGCCGCGCCCTCCCGGAACAGGAGCGCCCCCTGCCCCATATAGTTGAGCATCAGAGCGGGAAGCACGAAGAATAGCCAGGACACGCGGATCGGGCTGCGTCCGAAATGCCCCATGTCGGCATACAGCGCCTCCGCCCCGGTGACGGCCAGCACCACTGCGCCCAGCGCCAGGAAGGCGGGCAGCGGATCGGTCACGAAGAACATGAACGCCCAATAGGGATTGAGCGCGAACAAAATGCCCGGCGTCTTGACGATGGAAAGGATGCCCAGCGCCGCGATCGTGACGAAATAGGCGAGCATGATCGGCCCGAAAAAGGCCGCAACGCGGTTCGTGCCCAGCCCCTGCATCCAAAAGAGGCCGAGCAGGATCAGCACGGCAACGGGGAGGATCGCGGGCCCAAGATCGCTGTTATAAACGGCCAGGCCCTCCACAGCGGACAGCACGGACACAGCCGGCGTGATCATCGAGTCGCCGTAGAAGAGCGCCGTCGCGAACACGCCCAGCAGCACGATCCCGCGCGACCAGCGCTGCGTGCGGGTCTGGCCGTTGATGAGCGCCAGCAAGGCAAGGCTGCCGCCCTCCCCCTTGTTATCGGCGCGCATGATGATGCTGACATATTTCAGGGTGACGACCAGCATCATCGACCAGAACATCAGGCTGATGACGCCCAATATATGATCCGGATCGAGCGCCAGATGATGATGCCCGGCGAAGGTTTCCCTGAAGGCGTAAAGCGGGCTAGTGCCGATATCGCCGAAGACGATGCCGACCGCGCCGACCACCAGCTTCAGCGTGGCCTTTTGCCGGGCATGGCCCTGACCGCCCTCATCGTCCGCGCCCGTCGATGGCGCGGTATTGGGGAGGAGGTCAGCCATGAATTGAAAGCCGAATGGTCATGCTCGTGTCGACACCCGCTCGGGAGCCCGACGAAACCGTCCGACTGACCCCCGCAAACCGCCGCGCCCTATCACGGCTCCGGGGAGCGCGCAATCGGATCGCTGCACTGCGTCATGGACCGGCGGTTGCGCCTGCCTTCAGCACCATGTCGATACGCGCGATGCTCGCTTCAAGTTCCGCTTTCACTTGGCTTCCTTCCGGCGCGCTGGCGGCAAGCGGCGCCCAAAGATCGAGCGCCGCCTGCAACTGGCCGGAGCGGACAAGGGCGAGGCCATAGAAATAGCGTGGCGCAGGCCCCTTCGGATCGAGTTCCAGCGCACGGCGATAGGCGAAGTCCGCCCCCGGCGACACGACTCCGTCCGAATGGGCGACCAGGGCATTGCCCAGGCCCAGCCAGAGGTTCGCATCCTTGGGCGAGTCGCGGAGGCCCGACAGGAGGACATTGGCCGCCTCTTTCGTCTTGCCCTGCCGCGCGAGGCCGTCGGACAGCATCATCCACTGCGCCGCAGGCCCGAACCGTTCGGCCAAGCCCCGCCGACGCTCGGCCATCTTCTCGTCGAAATTCTCGCCGGAAGGCGCAGCGACGGCGCGGGGCGCGCCGGCCAGCCCCGGATGCCCCTGCCAGGCATAGCCGGCAAGGCCAAGCAGCAGGGCGGCTGCGGTGATTTCCCGGGCGGCGCGGGGGAGGCCGATCAGCAGGAGAGCCACGAAAGCGACGCCCGCCAGCGCGAAAGCGATGATCCAGCCGGTCATGACCGCTTCCTCCTGCCGATCCGCCCTTTCAGCAACACTATGCCGAGCGCCAGAAGAAGGAGCGGCGCGGCCCAGAGCGGCCAGAGGATGGGTGCGGCGGTCGGTTCATAGCTGACCCAATCACCATAACGGGAAATCAGCCATTCGCGGATGGCTTCGGGTTGTTCGCCGGCCATGATCCTTTCCCGGATCTGCGAGCGCATGTCTCCGGCCATGCTGGCGTTGCTGTCGGCTATCGATTGGCTCTGGCAGGTGAGGCAGCGGATCGTTTCCATCAGAGCCTTTGCCTTGCGTTCCTGCGCTTCGTCAGGGATTTGCCGGTCGGCCCAGGGCGCTGGCGGGAGCGCGGTCTGCGCCAGCGCCGGCGTCGCCAGTAGCGCGAGGAGGAATGCGACCATGCCTTTCATCGCGCGTCCTTCAGGTGCTGGAGGATCATCGGCATGTCGTCTGCCCGGATGTCGCCGATATGCTGATAGGCGATGCGCCCCTTGCCATCGATGACGAAGCTTTCCGGCACGCCGGACGAACCGAGCGCGATCTGTACGGCGCTGCGTTCGTCGAGGCCGATGCGGGCATACGGATTGCCGTAGCGGGCAAGGAACCGGTCGACGTCCTGCCGGGCGTCGCGGATGGCGATCGCGTCGATCTCCACTCCCGCCTGCTTGAGCGCCATCAGCTGCGGCGCTTCGGCGGCACAGGGCACGCACCAGCTCGCGAAGATGTTGAGCAGGCGCGGCTTGCCGGTGGCGAGCTGCGCGCTGGCGAGCGGCGGGCGATCGCTCGCGGCAGCGGGAAGCGTGAAGGCCGGCAATGGCTGACCGACCAGACGCGAATGGATGATACGGTCGTCGGGCTGGAACAGGCCGCTGGCGAATAGGCCGATGAACGCCAGGAACAGGACGAGTGGCAGCCAGATGATGAGCTTCCTCATGCCTGCGCCCTCCGCGCCTGCCATTTGGCGATCCAGCCGCGCTTTTCCCGGCCGAGCAGCGCCAGCGCTCCGCCCAGCGCGATCATGATGCCGCCCAGCCAGATCAGCGTCACGAACGGCTTCCACCAGATGCGCAGCTGCCAGCGCCCGCCTTCCACTTCCTCACCCAGCACGACGTAGAGCTGCCCGTCCCACCGCGTCAGCAGCGCCGCTTCACTGGTGGTCGTGGGCGGGGACGAGAAGAAGCGCGATTGCGGCCGGATCAGGACTGGCGTGCCGCCGCGACCGGCGGTGATGTCCGCCTGAAGCGCGGTCCAGTTATCGCCAGCTATGGGCATGATCCGGGTGAAGCGCAGGGTCCAGCCTGCGGTGCGGATCGTGTCGCCCGGCCGCGCCGCGACCAACTTTTCCACCGTGAAAGCGGAGTCGCAGGCCATGCCGGCCAGGCTGACGGCACAGCCAAGATGCGCGATCACCATGCCCAAGGTGAAGAGTGGCGTACGCAGCAGCTTGCGTCGCCAGAGCGGCATGACGCTGGCGACGGCTACCGATCCGGCGACGACCAGGCCGAGGAAAGGCAGGACGCCGATGCGCCCGGCCGCGAAAACGAACAGCGAAATGGACAGCAAAAGCGCGATGAGCGCTGGCCCGATCAGCCGCTTGCCCACCGCCGCCGCGCTGTCCCGCCGCCAGCGCATCAGGGGACCGGCGGCCATCACCATCATGAGCGCCAGCGCCAGCGGCCCTGCGATCCGATCGAAATAGGGCGCGCCCACCGACACCTTGTGGCCGAACGCCTCCGTCATCAGGGGATAGAGGGTGCCGATCAGCACAATGCCCAGAATGACTGAAAGCAGGAGGTTGTTGACCACCAGCGCGGTTTCGCGGCTGACCAGCTCGAAGGGGGCGCCCTCCCGCACGGTGCCGATCCGCCAGCCGAACAGCGCCAGCGCCCCGCCGATATAGAGGGCGAGCAGCGCCAGGATGAAGCTGCCCCGTTCGGGGTCGACGGCGAAGGCGTGGACGCTGGTCAAAATCCCCGAGCGCACGAGGAAGGTGCCTACCATGGACATGGAGAAGGCGACGACCGCCAGCATGACTGTCCAGGCGCGAAGGCCGTCGCGCGTCGCCAGCACGGTGACGCTGTGCAGCAAGGCGGTGGCCGCCAGCCAGGGCATGAGCGAGGCGTTTTCCACCGGATCCCAGAACCACCAGCCGCCCCAGCCCAGTTCGTAATAGGCCCAATAGCTGCCCGCCGTGATGCCGAGCGTCAGCAACACCCATGCCCCCAGCACCCAGGGACGCATCGCCCGGGCGAAGGCGGCGTCCACCTGCCGCGTCAGCAGCGCGCCGACCGCGAAGGAAAAGGCGACTGACAGGCCGACATAGCCGAGGTACAGAGTTGGCGGGTGGAAGGCGAGGCCGGGATCCTGCAGCAGGGGATTGAGCCCCTGCCCGTCGGGCGGCGGCGGATCGATCCGGGCGAAGGGATTGGAGGAGAAGAGCAGGAAAGCGTAGAAGCCAAGGCTGATCGCCGCCTGCCCGCCCAGCGTCGCCATATGGGTATCGCGCCGCAATGCGCGCTCGAACAGTGCAACCGCCGCGCCGGCGACGCCCATGACTGTCACCCACAGCAGCATCGATCCTTCATGATTGCCCCAGGTTCCAGCGAATTTATAGAGCCAGGGCTTCATCGAATGGCTGTTGGTCGCAACCAACAGGACGGACATATCCGACCGCATGAAAAGCGTGATGAGCAGCGCGAAGGCGATTGCGGTCAGCACGCCTTGCGCCACGGCTGCGGGGCGGACGGCGGCGAGCAGCTCAGGCTTGCCGCCTTTCAGCCCTGCGAAAGCAAGGAACAGCTGAAGCAACGCCAGCGCTGCTGCAAGCCACAGCGCGGCGAGGCCGGCTTCCGCGATCATGCGGACGGACCTTCGGCATGACGGAGTGAACGGGACAGGTTCACTTCTCCACCTTCATTTCGTGGGTGGTTTCGTTGTAGCTCATGCCCTCCAGCTCGCGGGGCATATAGCGTTCGTCATGCTTGGCGAGCAGGTTGGTGGCGATGAAAGTCCCCTTCGCGTCGAACGCGCCCTCCGCCACGACGCCGCTGCCTTCCTTGAACAGGTCGGGCGCGATGCCGCTGAAGGTCGCGGGCACGGTGGCCTTTCCATCGGTCACGTCGAAATGAATGGTGACGCCGTCGGATGCCCGCTTGAGGCTGCCCTTCACCACCATGCCGCCCAGGCGGATGGCCTTGCCCGGCTCCACGCCCTTCGTCTTCACGTCGGCCGGCGCGTAGAAATAAGCCGCCTCGTCCTGGAGCGCCGACGCGGCCAGCAGGCCCGCGCCGGTAATTGCCGCGAGCGCCACCAGCGCAAGGGTCAGGCGTTGATGTTTCGCTTTCATGGCAGGGCTTTCATGCCCGTTCCGACAGAGTGTCGGCGGCGCGTTCGGCGCGGCGCATGGCCCGCCAGCTGATGACGCTGGCGGCAAGGGTGCCGGCCCCCGTCACGCAATAGGCCGCGATCACGAACAGCCATTGATTCACTCGCCTATCCTCTCGCCAGGCGCTGCAACCGCGCCTCGACCTTGTTTTGCGCCAAGATCGCCCGCATCCGCATCAGCACGATCGCCCCGAACCACAGCGTGAAGCCCGCGAGGGTCAGTCCGAGCGGCCACAGCAGCGCGCCGTCGATGCTGGAGCCGCGCAGGGTGATGCTGGGGCCTTGATGAAGGCTGTTCCACCACACCACGGAGCGGTTGATGATCGGGATGTTGATGGCGCCTACCAGTCCAAAAATCGCGGTGACATTGCTGACGCCGCCCTGCTGCGCCTGTCTGGCACTGGCGTTGCCCAGAGCGATATAACCCAGGTAAAGGAAGAACAGCACCAGCATCGACGTCATGCGGCCGTCCCACTCCCACCATGTGCCCCAGGTCGGCCGGCCCCAGATAGAGCCAGTGGCAAGGCAGATGGCGGTGAAAAGCGCGCCTGGCACGGCGATCGCCCGGCCCGCCACGGCGGCCAGCGGATGACGCCATACCAGTTGCATCAGGCCCGCAACGGCGATCCCGGTCCAGCCACCCATTCCCAGCCAGGCGGCGGGCACATGGATGTAGAGGATGCGCACCGTTTGCCCCTGAAGATAATCGGCAGGCGTGACGAACAGGCCGCAGCCGGCCCCCAACACCAGCAGCGCCAGGCCCGGCCAGAACAGCCAGCCGGTGAGCGGACGCGCGATCTTCAGGAAGCGGGCGGGATTGGCGAAGCGATGCATCAGGGCTGCGTGTTTAGCGGCGGCGCGATGCCAATGCCAATAGGCCATTTTGCCCGGCGCGCAGCCCGGAAACGCACCGTTGACGGCCCGGCCCCGCTTTTTTGTGACAAGGAGGCGACAAAGCGCGCCTTAGCCACTATATGCGCGGCGACAGGCGGCCCGCGGGCGCGCCGAGAAACGGCAACGGAACCGGTTCGCACCCATGATTACGACCAACCCCTTCGACGACGACAAGTTGCGCGAGGAATGTGGCATTTTCGGCGTTTCCCGTGGGGAAACGGCGTCCGCCATCGTCGCGCTGGGCCTTCACGCGCTCCAGCATCGCGGGCAGGAAGCCGCCGGCATCACAAGTTGGGACGGGCATGATTTCCATACCCACCGGGCGATGGGCCATGTCGCGGGGAATTTCGACCGGGACGAGGTGATTCGCGCCCTGCCGGGCGAGAGCGCCTGCGGTCATGTGCGCTATTCCACAACGGGCGAAACGTCGCTGCGCAACGTTCAGCCGCTTTATGCGGAACTGAATTCGGGCGGCTTCGCCGTCGCGCACAACGGCAACATCTCCAACGCGATGAAGCTGCGCCGCGAGCTGATTCGCCGCGGTTCGATCTTCCAATCGACGTCCGACACTGAGGTCATCATCCATCTGGTCGCAACGTCCAGCTATCGCACTTTACTCGACAAGTTCATCGACGCGCTCAAGCAGATCGAGGGTGCCTACTCGCTGATCGTGATGACGCCCGAAGGCATGATCGCCTGCCGCGATCCGCTGGGCATCCGTCCGCTGGTGATGGGCAAGCTGGGCGATGCGACCATCTTCGCTTCGGAAACGGTCGCGTTCGACGTGGTCGGCGCGGATTATGTGCGCTCCATCGATCCGGGCGAGCTTGTCATTGTCACCAACAGCGGAGAAATCCGCACGCACCGCCCCTTCGGCGAAACGCATGCGCGCCCCTGCATCTTCGAGCATGTCTATTTCAGCCGGCCCGATTCGATCATAGACAATTCCAGCGTCTATTCGGTGCGCAAGGCGATCGGGGCGCAGTTGGCGATCGAAATGCCGGTAGAGGCGGATTATGTCATCCCGGTGCCGGACAGCGGCGTGCCCGCCGCCATCGGCTACGCCCAGCAATCGGGCATTCCGTTCGAGCTGGGCATTATCCGGTCGCACTATATCGGCCGCACCTTCATCCAGCCGGGCGACAAGGTCCGGCATCTGGGCGTCAAGCTCAAGCACAATGCCAACCGCGCGCTGATCGAGGGCAAGCGGATCGTGCTGATCGACGATTCGATCGTGCGCGGAACGACATCCCTCAAGATCGTGCAGATGATGCGCGAGGCGGGCGCGGCGGAGGTGCATATGCGCATTGCGTCGCCGCCGACCAAGCATAGCTGCTTCTACGGCGTCGACACGCCCGAGCGGACGAAGCTGCTCGCGCACAAGCTCGACATTGGCGGAATGCAGGATTTCATCCACGCTGACAGCCTGGCCTTCATTTCCATCGACGGTCTCTACAAGGCGCTGGGCGAGGCGAAGCGTGCGGACATACGCCCGCAATATTGCGATGCCTGCTTCACCGGCGACTATCCCACTACGCTGACCGATCAGGATGAGGTGGTGGTGCAGAACCAGTTCGAGCTTCTGGCCGAACGGGTGGTTTGAGGGCTTTATCCATCATCACCTCGGACCTGGGCCGGGGTTCCACCGCCTGAACCAGGAAGAAGACAAGCGCCTCCCGGACCAAAATCCGGGATGACGGACATCAAGCGGAACCCAGTATGACAGACACTCTACCCCTTTCCGGCAAACTCGCGCTGGTCACTGGCGCCAGTCGCGGGATCGGCGCGGCGACGGCGGAAGCACTGGGACGTGCGGGCGCGCATGTCGTGCTGACCGCCCGGACTGCGGGTGGGCTGGAGGAAGTCGAAGAACGCATTCACGCCGCGGGGGGCAGCGCGACGATCGCGCCGCTCGACCTGACCGATGGCGAAAGCATCGGACGGCTGGCGCAGGCGATCGGCGGGCGCTGGCAGGCGCTCGACATATTGGTGCTGAATGCGGCCACGCTGGGATCGCTCGCGGCCGTGCAGGCGATCGACGCAAAGGAATTCGCGCGGCTGCTGACCCTGAATGTCGGCGCACCGCAGGCCCTGATTGCCGCATTCGACGGGATGCTGCGCGCGAGCGCGGACGCGCGGGTCGTGGCGGTCACATCTTCGGTCGCGACGCCGCGCGCCTATTGGGGCGCCTATGGCGCGTCGAAGGCGGCGCTGGAAACGCTGGTCGGAGCCTATGGCGAGGAAGTGAAGAATATCTCCGCCATCCGCACCCACATCGTCGATCCGGGCGCAACCCGCACCGCAATGCGCGCGCGCGCTTTCCCCGGCGAGGATCCTGCGACGCTCAAAGGGCCGGATGTAGTCGGAGGCGCCATCGTCGCGCTGGTCGCGGCCGACACGCCCACCGGGCACAGGATGCGCGTCGAAGGCTGAACGTTCAGGCGGGCTTGACGAGCGTCACCTGCGCCACGTCGATGCCGCCGCCGCGGAAACCGCCTTCGCAGTACATGAGATAGTAGCGCCATAAGGCCACGAAATGCTGGTCGAAACTGGAGGGGAGAAGCCCCTCTTCCAGCGCCCGGTCAAAGCGCTCACGCCATTGCCGCAGCGTTTGCGCATAATGCTGGCCGAAGCGGCGGACATCACACCACTCCAGTCCGCGCTCCTGCGCCAGTGCCCGGAACCGGCTTTCCGAGATCAGCATGCCGCCGGGGAAGATATATGTCTGGATGAAATCTGCTGCCCGCGCGTAGGATTCGAAAATGGCGTCGTCGATCAGGATATACTGAATCGCCGCACGGCCGCCGGGCTTGAGCAGTCGATGGATGGCGTCGAGATAGGCGGGCCAATAGGCCTGCCCCACCGCCTCCACCATTTCGACGCTGGCGATCGCGTCATAGTGTCCCCGCGCGTCGCGATAGTCGGTCAAATCGATACGGGCGCCTGACCCCAGGCGATCGCTGGCATAATCGGCCTGCTCGGTGGACAGGGTGAGGCCGGTATAGGCGATTGCGGCCCGTTCCATCGCCTGTTCCGCCAGGCCGCCCCAGCCGCAGCCGATCTCCAGCAGCCTGTCTCCGTCCTTGAGGTGCAGCCGGTCGAGTATCGCGCCGGCCTTCCGCCGTTGCGCCTGCTCCAATGTTTCGCGTGGACTGTCAGGATCGGTGAACAAGGCGCTGGAATAATGCATGTTCCTGTCCAGCCACGCCGAATAGAAGTCGTTGCCGAGGTCGTAATGATAGGCGATGTTATGACGTGATCCTGCTCGGCTGTTGCGGCGCGCCCAGTGGATCAGCCGTCCGATCCAGCGCGCTGGTCCGTTCGGCCTGGCAACCCGCCCCAATGAAACCGCGTTGCGCATGAAGAGCGCGAACAGCGGCACCGGGTCGGGACTTGACCATTCGCCGGCCGCCCAGGCGCGGTACCAGCCGGCCGAGCCTGCGGTCGCCAACCGAACGAGCGCGCGCCAGCGGTGCAGGCGGACGACGCAGGACGGCCCATCCCGCCGGCCGCCCAACAGGCGGCGCGTGCCGTCGGGCAGGCTTGCCTCCAGCGAACCCTCCTCCAGCCCAAGGTCGATGCGATCCAGCAGCCGGTGGAAGATCGGGGCGCTCACGCGCGCGACATATCCGCTCTTGCCGCTGCGGGGCGGTTGGCGGAGGGACAGGGCGCGGCGCCCCCGGCGCGGATCGCTGGCATTCATGACGTCATCTCTGCCGCAAGCAGCGATGATCCGCAATCACCGCTTCATGGCGTGATAGGCGGCAAGGGCGCGTTCCCGCCCTTCTCTGTGCCCAATGATCTTGGCGGGATAGGCGTCCGGCCTCGCGTCGTGGGCGTCGGGATCGTGGATGGCGTCGTCCGACAGGCCGGCAAGTTCCGGCACCCACTGCCTGATATAGTCGGCTGCATCGAATTTTTCCGATTGGGTCAGCGGGGCCAAGATTCGGGTGAAGAGGTTGGCGTCCACGCCGCTGCCCGCCACCCATTGCCAGTTGACGCTGTTGTTCGCATAATCTGCATCGACCAGCGTGTCCCAGAACCATTGCGCGCCATGCCGCCAATCGATCAGCAGATGCTTGATCAGGAAGCTGGCGGCAATCATGCGCACACGGTTATGCATCCAACCCGTCGTCCAAAGCTGTCGCATGCCCGCGTCCACGATGGGATAGCCGGTCCGCCCCTTCTTCCAAGCATCGAAATCTCCCTTCGCCTCGCGCAAGTCGCGCCAGCCCATATTGTCGAAATCCGCGCGGGCGTTCGCCGAACCATAGGTCGGGAAATTGCAAATCTGAGTGTGCGCATAATCGCGCCAGATCAGTTCCTTGAGGAAGATGGTTGCATCATGACCTGAAGCGCAGGCCCGATGCCAGACATAGGCTGGCGACACCTCACCGAAATGCAGATGCGGCGAGAGGCGGGACGTCCCTTCGATCGAGGGAAGGTTGCGGGCGGTAGGGTAATCGCCGACCTCGTCGAGGAAGGCGGCGACATTCGCTTGCGCGCCTTCTTCGCCCGGTGTCCAGTCCTTGGCAAAGGCTTCGGCCCAGTTGGGGAGATCCGGCAACAGCGCCCAATCCGCGAGCGAATCGCTTTCCGGCCAGCGCGACGGAGCCGGGATAGCGCGCGGCGCGGGGTGAGGCTCCACTGGCGGCATATGTTCCATCACTGCCCGAGAGAAAGGCGTGTAGATGCGGTAGGCACTGCCCGATCCGGTCCGCACAGCCCCCGGTGGGAGCAACAGCGTGCCGTCATGCAGGCAGAGGTCGAGCGTCTTCGCCACGGCCTTTTCCGCGTTGCGCCACCACGGCTCATAATGATGAAGGGCGTGAACGCGCGATGCTCCGCTTTCCTTGGCGACCGCGGCAAGGACGTCTGCGCTTTTGCCGCGTCTCAAAATCAGGCGCGAACCCCTTGCCCTCAGGCTGGAATCCAGCGCGGCGAGGCTGTGGTGCAGCCACCAGCGCGACGCTCCCCCCATCGCCCATCGGCGCGGGGTTTCATCATCCAGCACATAGACCGGGATCACTGGCCCTTCGGCCGCAGCGGTGGCAAGGGCAGCCTGGTCTGACAGGCGCAGATCCTGGCGGAACCAGAGCAGGACGGGATCGGGCATGAAGCGGCAATGCGCCCCCCTTCCCCCGGTTCCAAGCGGCACTTGGGCCATATTGCCATCACGGCTCGTCGCAAAACGACGTTGGTACGATTCGCGTGATGGACGCGCGAGGACCAGCAGCTTATTTCCTTGGTGCAAGCGCGGCCGAGCGCCTCGGGAAAGGCACGCCGCACAATCTATCTGGGGACGACATGGCTTCCACGCCTGATGACAAGACTCTGCCCTACCGCCCGTGCGTAGGAATCATGCTCGTGAACATGGACGGCAAGGTGTTCGTCGGCCAGCGCATCGACAACAGTACCGAAGCCTGGCAGATGCCACAGGGCGGAATCGACGACGACGAGGATGCCCGCGCCGCGGCCCTACGCGAATTGCGCGAAGAAACGGGCATCGGCCGCGAGCATGTCGAGATCATCGCCAAGAGCAAGGACGAGCATTTCTACGATCTGCCGCCTGAGTTGATCGGCAAACTGTGGGGCGGCAAATATCGCGGGCAGCGGCAATATTGGTTCCTGGCGCGCTTCGTTGGCGAGGATGGCGACATCGATATCGCCACGGACCATCCGGAATTTCGCGCGTGGAAGTGGGCCGAGCCTGACTCGCTGCCGGACCTCATCGTTCCGTTCAAGCGGAAGCTCTACCGCGACATCGTGCAGGAGTTCCACGCGCTTATCTGACCCGACATGCAATTGAGGGCTTAAAATCTTTTGTCAGACAAGTATCATATGGGCATGCATGCCAGTCTGATACCTCTATCATTGCTGTTCGCTAGCCTGCCTGTCGCGGCGCGAGCCGATGAGGACGCCCTTTTGCCTCCGGCGGTGCGGGAGATGATGGAAGCCGCCATCGCCAACGGCAACGAAACCGACATTGCCACCGTCGCGAAGATCGCGAAGCAGACGAACCCGGCATCCGCCGAGGAAATCCAGCGCATGGTCACCCGCTGGAAGGACCGCACCAAGGCGACCCACGAAAGTGTCATCCGCGAGGCGCGATTCACGGAATTATGGACCGGGCGCATCCAGGCGGGCGGCTTCCGCTCGACCGGTTCGACCAGCGAACTGGGCATCAGCGTTGCGGCGACCGCCACGCGCGAAGGCATTGAATGGACGCACAAGCTGACCGCCAGCGCCGATTATCGCCGCGCCAACGGGGTGACGTCGCGCGAGCGCTATTTCGGCAGCTACGAGCCGCGCTATCAGTTCGACCCGCGCGGGTTCGCCTACGGCCTCGCCCAGTTCGAGCGGGACACGTCGATCGGGTATGAAGAACGCTATACGGGATCGGTCGGCGTCGGTTACAAGATCATCATGTCCAAGCCGCTGGACCTTTCCGCCGACCTGGGGCCGTCGATCCGTCATGCCAAATATGTCATCGGCCCGCGCGAGACGAAGGTGGGGGTCCGCGGATCGATGGCGCTGGCGTGGCGGGCGCTGCCCACCTTGACCTTCAAGCAGACCGCATCCGCCTATGCCGAAAGCGACGTCTACACGTTCAACGCGCTGACATCGGTCGAAACGAAGGTCACCACCCGCTGGTCGGCCGCTTTCTCCTACAATGTGCAGTATGAATCGGAGACGCTGTTGCAGACGGGCGGGCTCGACACGCTCAGCCGCCTGACGTTGACATATGATTTCTAGGCACGGTAATTTTCGTGCGGGGGTGGAGAGGCGCTCCAGCCTTTGATAGACCCGGTGCATGACCGGTCTCACCCCCGAGGAACAGGCCCTGCTGGACCACGCCGCCGCCGCGCCGATGCTGGCGCAGGTGCAGCGATGGGCGTCGATCAACAGCGGATCGCGCAATCTTGCAGGGCTCGACGCCATGGCCGCGACCCTGGCGGACGCCTTCTCCGTCCTGCCGGGCACTGTCGAACTGTTGGCGGGAGACGCGGTCGAGACCGTCGCGCCAGATGGCCGGATTTCGACGATCGATCATGGCAGGCATTTGCGCCTGTCCGTCCGCCCGGATGCGCAGCGCCGCATATTGCTGACCGGCCATATGGACACGGTGTTCGGGGCGGATCATCCGTTCCAGCATCAGCATTGGCTGGAACCCGGCCGGCTTAACGGTCCCGGTGTCGCGGACATGAAGGGTGGCATCGCGGTGATGCTGGCGGCACTGGGCGCGTTCGAGCGTTCGGGCGCGGCCGCTGCACTCGGCTATGACATTCTAATCAACAGCGATGAGGAGGTTGGAAGCCCTTCATCCGCATCGCTTCTGCGGGAAGCGGCGGCCGGCAAGATTGCTGCCTTCACCTACGAGCCTGCCCTGCCCGACGGGACGCTCGCGGGCGCGCGGGCGGGCAGCGGCAACTTCTCCATCATCGTGACGGGCCTCAGCGCCCATGCCGGGCGGAACCCGGATGACGGGCGCAATGCGCTGTTGGCCGCCGCCGATCTGGCGCTGCGGCTGAAGGCGGGAAGCGGCGCAGGCTTTTCCTGCAACCCGGCGAAGATCGACGGCGGCGGGCCGAACAATGTCGTACCGGACCATGCCGTGCTGCGCGTCAATTTCCGGCCCCGGACGCAACAAGATGAAATCGCCGCCCGCGCGTTGATCGACCGGGCGATGGCCGATGTCGCGCGGGACCATGACGTCAGCCTGCACCTGCATGGCGGCTTCGGTCGGCCGCCCAAGCCCATGGACGCGAAGGCGGAGCGGCTGTTCGGGCTGGTGAAGCGCTGCGGCGCGGACTTGGGGCTGCCGATCGACTGGCGCGATACGGGCGGGGTATGCGACGGCAATAACATCGCCGCCTGCGGCGTGCCGGTGGTCGATACGATGGGGGTACGTGGCGGCGCGATCCACAGCGACGCGGAATTTCTGCTGACCGACAGCCTGGCGGAACGGGCGCAGCTTTCCGCGTTGGCGCTGATGCGGATCGCGCTGGGAGACTATGATAAAGAGGGGATGGCGGTTTGAGCTTCATCATGCGCATCGCGCGCGCCGACGACATACAGACGCTCTACGAAATGGCGAAGCTGACCGGCGGCGGGTTCACCAATCTGCCCCCGGATCGCAAATCGCTCGCCGCCAAGCTGGAAAGAACCGAGCAGGCGCTGGCGCGCGAGGGCGACGGCATTGCGGACGAACTGATCGTCATGGTGCTGGAAAATGTCGACACCGGCCAAGTGCGCGGTACATGCCAGATTTTCTCGACGGTCGGGCAAAGCTTCCCCTTCTATTCCTACCGTCTGGGCGTGCTGACCCAGCATAGTCGGGAGCTGGGGCGCACCTTCCGCGCGCAGATGCTGTCGCTGACCACCGATCTGGAAGGGTCGGTGGAAGTGGGCGGCCTGTTTCTCCATCCGCGCGAGCGGGCGGAAGGGCTGGGCCTGCTGCTGGCGCGCAGCCGTTACCTTTACATCCGCAACCATCGTGCCCGTTTCGGGGACCGGGTGATCGCTGAACTGCGCGGGGTCATTGACGAGGCGGGCGGCTCGCCCTTTTGGGACGGCCTTGCCGGCCGCTTTTTCGGCATGAGCTTCCAGGAGGCGGACGAGTTCAATGCGGTGAACGGCAACCAGTTCATCGCCGACCTGATGCCCAAGACGCCGATCTATACCGCGATGCTGACCGACAGCGCCCGCGCCGTCATCGGCCTGCCCCATCCCAATGGCCGCGCCGCGATGCGGATGCTGGAGACCGAAGGGTTCGAAAATGCCGGCTATGTCGACATATTCGACGGAGGGCCGACGATGGTTGGACAGGTCGACCAGTTGAAGACCATCGCGGCGGCGCGAGACGTCACTCTGTCATCGATGCACGACAAGGGCGGGGACAGGATGCTGATCGCGACCGGGCGGCTTGCCCATTATCGCTGCACTTGGGGTTTCGTGCAGGATGACGGCACTGGCGGCCTCTCGCTCGACGCCGCCAGCGCCGCGCGGCTTGGGCTCCAACCGGGCGACGGCTTCACCATGGCGGGGCGGGCATGAGCGCTATCGAGATCAATTTTGACGGGATCATTGGGCCGAGCCACAATTATGCGGGCCTCAGCCTCGGTAATCTCGCCTCAGCGCGCAATGCTGGCGCAGTGTCCCAACCCCGTGCCGCAGCGCTGCAGGGGATCGAGAAGATGCGCGGCAACATCCGTCTTGGCCTGCGCCAGGGCATATTCCTGCCGCAATGGCGGCCTGACAGCGCGTGGCTCGCAAGGCTGGGTGTTGATGTGGGCAGTGCCGATCCGCATATCCGGGCAGCGGCGATGTCCGCATCCTCCATGTGGGCGGCCAATGCGGCGACCGTTTCCCCGGCTAGCGATACATCCGACGGGCGGACGCACCTGACCGTCGCAAACCTCGTCACCATGCCGCACCGAAGCCATGAATGGCCGCAGACGCTGGCGCAGCTGCGCGTCGCCTTTTCGGACGAACGCGCCTTTGCCGTGCATGGCCCCGTCCCCGCTCCATTCGGTGACGAGGGCGCGGCGAACCATATGCGGCTTTCGCCAGCGCATGACCGCGCAGGCGTGGAGGTGTTCGTCTATGGCCGCTCGGGCGGCGCCTTCCCGGCGCGCCAGCATGTGGAGGCGAGCAAGGCGATCGCGCGCATCCACGGCCTCGATCCCGCGCGCACCTTGTTCGCCCAGCAGTCGGAAGAGGCGATCGCCGCCGGCGCGTTTCACAATGATGTGGTGGCGGTGGCAAATGAGCATGTCCTGTTCGCCCATGAACAGGCGTTCGCCGACAAGGATCGCTTCTATGCCGATCTGCGAGCGGCCCTGCCTGCGGTCGAGATCGTGGAAGTGCCGGCCAGCGCCGTAAGCCTGTCCGATGCTATCGCCTCCTACCTTTTCAACGCTCAGCTCGTGACGTTGCCGGATGGAGCGGGCATGGCGCTGATCCTGCCGACCGAGGCGCAGCAGGTGCCGGCAGTGTGGCGCTGGCTGGAAGGGATGATCGCCGGAAACGGCCCCATTCGCCGGCTCGTACCGGTCGATGTGCGCCAGTCCATGGCCAATGGCGGCGGCCCGGCCTGCCTGCGGTTGCGCGTCGTGGCCGATCCGGCCGACATCGACCCGCGCTTCCTGGTGGATGAGGCGCGGCTGGACGGCATCGCCCGGATCGTAGCCGACTATTGGCCCGAACGGATCGCGCCCGACGACCTGAGCGATACCCGGCTGATCGCGCAGATCGAACAATCATGGTTAACGCTTGTTGACCATCTTCAGCTTTCCGGAGACTTGTCGATCTGAGCCTCGGGGGTCACGCGGACGAGTCGATATGGAACGGATCAAGAGCCTTTTCACGATCAAGACCAAGTTCGAGGCCTTTCTGGTCATCTATGCGCTCGCGCTTGGCGCGACGGAGCGTGGCGTCGTCTATATGCAGACCTATCCGGGAACTGGCGGACAATTGCTGGCGCTGGCCTGCTCGGGCGCGGTCTTCATGGCGGGTGGCAAGATCCTCGACGCGCTGGAGTATCAGCGCAGCTATTGAGGCGATCCTGTCTCCGAAACGAACCCAGTTGAGATTTCACGCCGGCTGAGCCCTTCTATCCTCCCTCTTCATCATAGAGATGGAGGGAGCGGAGATGCTGGACGACCGTCGCCGCAGGAGTGTGCCGGCTGCAGAACTGGTGCGCAATTTCGCCCATTGGCGGGAGGTCGGATCCCGCGAGCCGGTGATGGTGACGCACCACGGCCGGGAAACCCATGTTTTTATGGGCCTCGACCGGTTCCGTACTCTGGCCGAAGATGACGGCACAGATCCGCCAAAGGATCGTACCCTGGAGCTGGCGGCGAGTATCCATCAGGGCTTGATCCTCATCGGCCCGGACATGACCATCGGCCATGCCAGCGGCGTCGCGATGGGAATGGCGCGACGGTTGGACAGGCAAGTCGAGGGGCAGTTGCTGAGGGAGGCCTTTCCCGAAATCAGCGGGACGCTGACCGAGGCGCATATCCGCCATAGCCTGGCCTCCGGGGAAGCGAGCGCAGCCGATATCCCCTCACCCTTCCGCGAGGAAAGCTGGCTGCATGTGCAGACATTTCCGTTCGCGCAGGGCGTGGCGCTGCTGATGCGGGACATCACCGCCGACATGCAGCGGCACCGGCTGGCCGATGTCCGGTCGGCGATGATGAAGGCGATGGAGATACATGGCGGGATCGCGCATGTGCGGGTATCAGCGCGCGGTTTCATCGAGGCGGCCGATGGCGATTTCTGCGCCATGCTGGGCCTGCCGCGCGAACGGCTGATCAAGGCGGCGATTGCCGATCTGGTGGAACTGGCCGTCCGACCGGCCTTCCGTGCTCAGATGGAAAGCGTGTTGCGGGGCGATGGCGACCGGCAGCTGATCACCCAGTTGCTGACCAATGACGGGACGGTGGCGCGTGTCGATGCCGCGGTTGCCCGGCTGCACGGCACATATGGTACGGAAGGCGCGATCATCCTGGTGACCCCAGCGCGCGCCCACGCACATATGTAGAACCACGTCCAATTCGGATGAATGTCGACACGGGGCCTTCACTGTTGCGGGAGGCCGGGCGTTTTGCGCGAGCGGGCGGCTCAACCGCTTTGCATAAATTGCGTACTGGCGGCGCGACGTTGGGAAAACCAGCCTTTGACCGTCCGGCGATAGGCTGCCCCTCATGTTTGCGAAACCCGCCTCTTTCATTCGGCGCCTGTTGCGCGACCCTAGCGGCAGCGCGATCGTGGAGGCCGCCTTCGCCGTTCCGCTGATGGCGATGCTGCTGCTCGGCATATTGGCCTATGGCAGCTGGTTCATGACGGCGCACAGCCTGCAACAGGCGGCGAACGACGCGGCCCGCGCGGCGGTGGCCGGGCTGGACAGCGCCGAACGACGGATGCTGATCGAGCAGAGCGTCACCGCCAGCCGCGCCGCCTTTCCCTTGCCGGGCGCCCAGACCATCGCTTTCGGCACCAGTGAGAGCGGCGGCTATTGCACCGTCACGCTGCGCTACAATCTCGCGAACGCCACGATCTTCTCCGTACTTCCTGTGCCGCTGCCGGGGGAAGTGCTGGAGCGCAGTGCGGTGGTGCGGATCGCCGGATGATCGGCCATCGCTGCCCTGACCGCCTGATGCGCGACAGTCGCGGCGGCATCAGCGTGCTGCTTGCCGGATCGATCTTCATGCTGGCTGGCGCGAGCACCGTCGCCGTGGACCTTGGCTCCATCTACCTTGCGCGACGGCAGTTGCAGGGGATAGCGGACGCCGCCGCGCTCGCGGCGGCGAGCGGCGGTCGCACGGCGGCCGAACAGTTGATCGCGCGAAGCGGGATCGGCGGTGTCACCATCGCGTCGGTGGAGGCCGGCAGCTATGCCGCCAACCCGGCCGTTCCCGTCGCATCGCGATTTCGCGCGGGCGACCCGGAAGGCGGCGCCACCCGCATAGCGGTGCAGCGGCGTGTTTCCCTCTTCTT
Source organism: Sphingobium olei (assembly GCF_042678845.1). Classification (NCBI taxonomy): domain Bacteria; kingdom Pseudomonadati; phylum Pseudomonadota; class Alphaproteobacteria; order Sphingomonadales; family Sphingobiaceae; genus Sphingobium; species Sphingobium olei. The sequence continues at coordinate 47,586 of NZ_JBHTLS010000128.1, forward strand.
CGGACGGCTGCTGGTGGGACGCGACGGCGTCGATCTCGCGGCGCGGGCAACCGCCGCCAAGTCCGATGCGGCCGCCTTCTCCATCGGCACCGGTCTCGCGTCGCTCAGCGGCGGCGTACCCAATATGCTGCTGTCCAGTCTTGCCGGTACGGAACTCAACCTTTCCGTGATGGACTATAACGGGCTGGCGAGCGCCAATCTCGATCTCCTCCATGTCGCCGATGCCCTGCGGTTGCGGCTTGGCCGCGATGGCGAAGCCTATGGCGCGCTGTTCGACCGGGATATTCCGCTCTCCACCCTGCTGGCCGCCATGGCGGATGCGTCGGCGGGCAGCCCCGCCGCGACGACCCTACTGGCGCTGGCCGGGCGTATCCCGGGGCGTACCGTGCGGATGAGCGACATCATCGACCTGGGGCCCGCGCGCAACGCAGCCGATCCGGCCGGACAGCCCAATATCCTGCTCGACGCCTTTTCCATGCTGCGCATGGTGCTCACGCCGGCATCGGGCGTGTCCGTTCCTATTGACCTTAGACTTACCGTTCCGGGCCTCAGCAGCACACGGTTGATGCTGGTCACGGGCGGCGGGCAAAGCCGGTCGCCGCTCATGACCCTCACCAGCAGCCGCGAGGTGGTGGTGCGCACGGCGCAGACGCGCCTTTACCTGGAAAGCACGGTCGCCACGGCGCTGGGCGGCCTCGCATCCGTGCGCATCCCCCTCTATGTCGAGTTGGCGGCAGCCGAGGCGCGCCTTTCGGACATAGGCTGTGGGCCGGATGGCGGCGTCACGCTCGCCGTCACGCCGTCGATCGGATCTGCGGCGTTGGGGGACGTGGATGTCGCCGCGCTTACGAACTTCTCGATGCCGGTCACCCCGCGAACCGCCCTGCTGGCGCAGACATTGGGAACGCAGATCACAGGGTTCGCCCAGGTCTCGCTGGGCGGGACGCAGGCTCAGAGCGTGCGCTTTTCGGCGGCGGAGATCGACGCGCAGCAGGTCAAGACCGTCAGCACAACCGACCTGACGCAGGGCATCGCCGCCAGCCTTGCCCAGCGAACGCAGGTGCAGGTGTCGGTGCTGGGCATCACGGTGGGCAACAGTCCGCTGAGCCCCCTCGTCGGAGCCCTGCTGGGCACGACCGCGCCGGTGATCGACAGCCTGTTGAACAGCGTTACTGCGACCCTGGGCGTGAGGCTGGGATCAGCGGACGTGCGCGTGCATCAACGGCGATGCGGCATCCCCGCGATCGTGGCGTGATCCGCTGAACCCTCGCAGGGCAGTCTGTCAATCTTAGGCTGGAGCGGTTGGCCGTGCCGAACCGAAATGGCGCACCCGGAACGATTCGAACGTCCGACCCTCAGATTCGTAGTCTGATGCTCTATCCAGCTGAGCTACGGGTGCTTTTTCATCGATCGACGCGGGCTTCAAGCCCATCCACAGCGCCGGTCGAAAATATGGCGCACCCGGAACGATTCGAACGTCCGACCCTCAGATTCGTAGTCTGATGCTCTATCCAGCTGAGCTACGGGTGCGTGGAGACGCGCAGATAGAAGCGTGCGGCAGATTGGGCAACCCCTTTTTTGCACTTTTGCGAAGGGGGCACGCGTCGCAACCTTTCGGCCCATCCCTCGTTCGACTGGCCGAAGGAGAGTGCCATGATGAACTTCACGATGAACGACCTGGCGCTGCTGGTCATAGCGTTGCTCATCGGCTGGATATTGGGCCTGATGATGAGCGGGCGGGGGAAGTTCAAGCGCCTGTGGCAGGATGAGCGGGTCGCCCACCGCACCGGCATCAAAGATCGGGATGCACGGCTGGAGGCGGCGAACGCCCGGATCGTGGAGCTGGAGCGGCAGCGGCCCGCGCCCGTCGCGACGCCCGCAGCCGGTGGCCTTGCCGCCGGAACGGCCGGCGTGGCGGCGAACGGCATGCATGGCCGCGACGATCTGAGCCGTATCAGCGGGATCAGCCAGCGCGAGGAAGTCGCGCTCAACGAGGCGGGCTATCACCGCTACAGCCAGATTGCGGCCATCAACGCCGAGCAGGAAGCGACGCTGGAGGCGCGGCTGGGCCTGACGCCCGGCACGATCGCGCGCGACGACTGGCGCGGTCAGGCGCTGGCGCTGGAGCGCGGCGAGAGCAAGCCGGGACTGCTGGGCCGCCTTACCGGATCGCGCTGAAGCGCGGACCTCTTGAAGGTGATAAAAAAGGGCGGGGCAAGATCCCCGCCCTTTTTGCGTCATTTGCTGGCGAGCGCAGCCTGCGCCGCCGCAAGGCGCGCGATCGGTACGCGGTAGGGCGACGCCGACACATAATCGAGCCCGGTCTTCTCACAGAAGGCGATGGACGCCGGATCGCCGCCATGTTCGCCGCAGATGCCGAGCTTGATGTCGGGGCGGGTCGCCCGGCCCCGTTCGGCGGCGAGTTCGATCAGCTGGCCCACGCCCTCCACGTCGATGCTGACGAAGGGATCGCGGGCGAAGATGCCCTTGTCCACATATTGTGTCAGGAAGCGCCCGGCGTCGTCGCGGCTGATGCCGATGGTCGTCTGCGTCAGGTCGTTGGTGCCGAAGGAGAAGAATTCGCCCACCTCGGCGATCTCCCCGGCCTTGAGCGCGGCGCGCGGCAGTTCGATCATCGTGCCGACCAGATATTCGACTGACGCGCCCTGCTCGGCGAACACATCCTTCGCGACTTGGTCGACGATCGCCTTCATCAGCTCCAGCTCCTTGCGGGTCGCGACGAGCGGGATCATGACTTCGGGGATCGGCGCTTCGCCGCTGCGCTGCTTCACCAGCAAGGCAGCCTCGAAGATTGCGCGTGCCTGCATCTCGTAGATTTCGGGATAGGTGACGCCGAGACGGCAACCGCGATGGCCTAGCATGGGGTTGAATTCATGCAGTTCGGCCGCGCGGCGCTTCAAGGCTTCGACGCCGACGCCCGCGGCCTTCGCCACTTCCTCGAATTCCGCCTCGCCGTGGGGCAGGAATTCGTGCAGCGGCGGATCGAGCAGGCGGATCGTGACGGGCAGGCCGGCCATCACCATGAATATCTGCGCGAAGTCGTCGCGCTGTTCGGGAAGCAGCTTGTCGAGCGCGGCGCGGCGGCCCTTCTCGCTGTCCGCGAGGATCATCTCGCGCACGGCGGTGATGCGCGCGGCGTCGAAGAACATATGTTCGGTGCGGCAGAGACCCACGCCCTCCGCGCCGAAATCGCGCGCGGTCTGGCAATCGAGCGGGGTTTCCGCATTGGCGCGCACCTTGAGGCGACGGACCTTGTCCGCCCAGCCCATCAGCGTGCCGAAATCACCCGCCAGCTCCGGTTGAACGGTCGGCACTTCGCCCGCCATCACCTCGCCGGTCGAACCGTCGATGGTGAGGACGTCGCCTTCCTTCAACTCGCGGCCGCCGATGCGCAGGATCTTGTTGGCATTGTCGATGGACAGGCTGCCCGCGCCCGACACGCAGGGGCGGCCCATGCCGCGCGCCACAACGGCGGCGTGGCTGGTCATGCCGCCGCGCGCGGTCAGGATGCCCTTGGCCGCGTGCATCCCGTGAATGTCCTCGGGGCTGGTTTCCACACGGACGAGGATGACCGCATCGCCCAGTTCGTTGCGGCGCTCGGCCGTGTCGGCATCGAACACGATCGCGCCGGATGCCGCGCCGGGGGAAGCCGGCAGCCCCTTGGTCAGCACGTCGCGCGGCGCCTTGGGATCGAGCGTGGGGTGAAGCAGCTGGTCGAGCGCGGCGGGATCGACGCGGGCGACGGCTTCCTCCTCGGAAATCAGCCCTTCATGCGCCATGTCGACCGCGATCTTGAGCGCGGCCTTGGCGGTGCGCTTGCCCGAGCGGGTCTGGAGCATCCAGAGCTTGCCCTGCTGCACCGTGAACTCGATGTCCTGCATGTCGCGATAATGGGTTTCGAGGATCTGGAACACCCGCGCCAGCTCGGCATAGGTGTCCGGCATCGCCTCTTCCATCGACAAGGGCTTGGCCCCTGCCCGCTCCCGCGCCGCCTTCGTCAGATATTGCGGCGTGCGGATGCCCGCGACCACGTCCTCGCCCTGCGCGTTGATCAGATATTCGCCATAATAGGCATTCTCGCCGGTGGCGGGATCGCGCGTGAAGGCGACGCCGGTGGCCGAGGTGTCACCCATATTGCCGAACACCATCGCCTGCACGTTGACCGCCGTGCCCCAGTCGCCGGGGATGGAATTGAGGCGGCGATAGACCTTGGCCCGGTCCGCCTGCCACGATCCGAAGACCGCGCTGATCGCGCCCCAGAGCTGGTCATGCACATCCTGGGGGAAGGGCTTGTTCCAGAGCTTGGCGACGAGGCTCTTATATTCGCCGACCAGCGCCTTCCAGTCGTCAGCCGTCATTTCGGTGTCGAGCGTGTAGCCCTGGTCTTCCTTGGCGATCTCCAGCGCTTCCTCGAACGCGCCATGGTCCAGTTCCAGCACCACGTCCGAATACATCTGGATGAAGCGGCGATAGCTGTCCCAGGCGAAACGCTCGTCGCCCGACGCCGCGGCTAGGCCCTGCACCGTCTCGTCATTGAGGCCGAGGTTGAGGACGGTGTCCATCATGCCGGGCATGGAAATGCGCGCGCCCGAACGGACGGAGACCAGCAGCGGATCGGCGGCATCGCCAAAGCGCTTGCCGGTGACGCCTTCGATATGGGAGATGCCGTTGGCGACTTCCGCCTTCAGGCTGTCGGGATAGACGCCGCCATCCTGATAATAGCGGGTGCACATTTCCGTGGTGATGGTGAAGCCCGGAGGCACCGGCAGGCCGATCGCGGCCATGCCGTCGAGGTTGGCGCCTTTACCGCCGAGAAGGTTCTTGTCGCCCTTGCCCCCGTCATTCACGCCGCCGCCGAACCGATAGACATAGCGAGTGGCGGTGTCGTTCATGCTGGCTTCTTCCGTCTTGATCATGATCCGGCTCTCCCTGCACTGAATGCCGTGTTTGTGCGCTGCAACAATTTAGCCGCATTAGCGCGAGAATGGGAACCGGAAAATAGGAGATATCCGGCTTAACTTCGCATATTTCCCGCAAAACGTGACATTAAGTTACGTCAGCCCGAAATCTTTGAAAAGTCTGCGACATTGTGCACCGCGTCCCGCACCCGTGCCAGGAGGGCGAGCCGAGTCGTGCGCTTCGTCGGATCGGCATCGTTGACCGTCACCGTTTCAAAGAAGGCGTCGATCGGCGCGCGCAGCGTGGCGAGCGCCGCCATCGCCTCCTCGAACCGCTCGTCCGCTACCGCCCGCGCCGCGCGCGGTTCCGCGGCGTCGAGCGCGGCGATGAGCGCAGCTTCGGCGGGTTCGGGGGTGTAGGAAAGGGCGGCGGCGGGTGCAGGCGTCTCCCACTCCTTCTTGAGGATATTCGCGGCGCGCTTGTAGCCGGCGAGCAGGTTCGCGCCGTCGTCGGTGGCGACGAAGGACTGAAGCGCCTTCACGCGAGCCAGCAGGCGGACGAGATCGCGTTCACCTCCCACATCATCGTCTCCGCCCATGAGGACCACAGCATCGATAAGATCGTGACGCACACCAGCATCACGCTGCTGCACCTTTAGACGATCTATGACAAAATCATTGAAATCGTCAGCGGCGACGATTGTCGCCATGTCCGGATCATCCGAACTCGGGACCGCAGCATTGAATAGATCGTAAACAGACGCACGCAGATCGCTTTGAAGCACCAGAGCAATGACACCCAAAGCAGCTCTTCTAAGAGCAAACGGATCCTTTGATCCCGTCGGCTTTTCCCCAATGGAAAAAAATCCGGCGATGGTATCCAGCTTGTCCGCCAGACTCACCGCGACCGTCACCGGCGCGATGGGCACTTCGTCGCCCTGCCCGACCGGCTTGTAATGGTCGCGGATGGCGTCGGCTATTGCGTCCGGCAGGCCTTCGGCGCGGGCGTAGTAGCCGCCCATGATGCCCTGAAGCTCGGGGAACTCGCCTACCATTTCGGTGACGAGGTCGGCCTTTGCGAGGCGGGCGGCTTGTTCGGCTAGGTCGGCGTCCGCGCCCTTGACGATCCCCTCCTCGACCAGCCATCGTGCCAGCTTCGCCACCCGCTCCACCTTGTCGGCGACGGTGCCGAGCTTTTCGTGGAAGGTGATGCGCTCCAGCTTCTGCGCGTGGTCCGCGAGGCTCGTCTTGCGGTCCTGTTCCCAGAAGAAACGCGCGTCGGAGAGCCGCGCGGCGAGCACCTTGCGGTTGCCGGCGATGATCGCCGCGCCGGCGTCCTTCGCCTCGATATTGGCGGTGCAGATGAAGGCGGGGGCGAGCTTGCCAGTCGCATCCTTCAGCACGAAATATTTCTGGTTGATGCGCAGCGTCAGCTGGATGACTTCGGGCGGCACCTCAAGGAAGGCGGGGTCGAAATCGCCCAGCAGCGGCACCGGCCATTCGGTAAGACCCGCATTCTCCGCGACGAGGCCCTTGTCCTCGATCACGCTGTAGCCGTGCGCGGCGGCGGCTTCCGCCGCCTTCGCCTCGATGACCGCCTGCCGCTCCTGATGAGAGGCGATGACATGGCAGGCGCGCAGCTTCTCCACATAATCATGCGCGCCGCCGATGGTGATTTCGCCGGGGTGATGGAAGCGGTGGCCGAGCGTGGCGTAGCCCGACCTGATCCCTTCGATCTCTATGTCCACCAACTCTTCGCCCAGGATGGCGACGATCCCCTGCAACGGGCGGACCCAGCGGAGGCTTTCGGTCGTCTGGCTGGCCGTGCCCCAGCGCATCGACTTGGGCCAGGGGAAGGCGCGCACGACCGTGGGCACAGCCTCCGCCAGCACGTCCGCGGTCGCGCGGCCAGGCTTGTTGATCACGGCGAACCAGATGCCATCGCGGTCTTCCAGCTGGTCCTTCGTGAGGCCGGTCTTACGCAGGAAGCCTTCGAGCGCCTGATCGGGCGCGCTGGTGCGTGGCCCCTTAAATTCCTCGCTGACGGCGGCGGTTTCCAGCGGCAGGCCGCGCGCGATGAGCGCGAGGCGACGAGGCGTTACGAAGCTGTCGATCGACGCGGGCTTGAGGCCGGCCTTCGCCAGTTCCTCGGTAAAGAGGCGGGCAAGGTCTTCGGACGCCTTCAGCTGCATCCGCGCCGGGATTTCCTCGCAGCGCAGTTCGAGGAGGAAATCGCTCATGCCGCCCACCCGTTGCTCTTCATCCATGCTTCGCAGCTGCCCTTCGCCATGTCGCGGACCTGGCCCATATAGCTGGCGCGTTCCTGCACGGAGATGACGCCGCGCGCCTGGAGCAGGTTGAAGGTGTGGGATGCCTTGATCGCCTGCTCGAACGCGGCGAGCGGGACGCCGGCGTCGATGCACTGGTCATATTCGGCGCGGCAATCCTTGAACCACTGGAACAGCTTGTCGGTGTTCGCCACCTCGAAGTTCCATTTCGACATCTGCTTCTCGTTTTCCAGGAACACGTCGCCATAGCTGACGCCCGCGTCGTTGAAGCGCAGGTCATAGACGCTGTCGACGCCCTGGATGTACATGGCGAGGCGTTCGAGCCCGTAGGTCAGTTCGCCCGCGACCGGCTTGCAGTCGAAGCCGCCCATCTGCTGAAAATAGGTGAACTGGGTGACTTCCATGCCGTCGCACCAGACTTCCCACCCAAGGCCCCAAGCGCCCAATGTCGGGCTTTCCCAGTCATCCTCGACGAAGCGGATGTCGTGGACCAGCGGATCGATGCCGATTTCCGCGAGGCTCCCCAAATAAAGTTCCTGCAGGTTCGCGGGGGACGGCTTCATGATCACCTGATATTGGTAATAATGCTGGAGCCGGTTGGGGTTTTCGCCATAGCGGCCGTCGGTCGGGCGGCGGCTGGGCTGCACATAGGCGGCGTTCCAGGGATTGGGGCCGAGCGCGCGCAGCGTGGTTGCGGGGTGGAATGTGCCCGCGCCGACCTCCATGTCATAGGGCTGGAGAATGACGCAGCCCTGCCGCCCCCAATAGGCATGGAGGGTCAGGATCAGGTCCTGGAAAGAAAGCGCTTTGCCTTCGGCCACGATGGTCCTTCTTTACGCTATTTGCTTGAATGACAGGCCCTGCGCCTTGGCGCATGGCTCCCGAAGGGTCAAGCGATTGCGGCGCAAAGAGGGTAAACCCGCTTGCCCTTGGCGCATGCGATGCGCATCTTCGGGGGCATGAAGATGATCTCCGTCCTGCTCCGCGCCCTGCTGCGCGTCACGCCCGCCGCTCTTCTGATGATGGGCGGGGGGGCGGAGGCGCGCGATGCGTCCGCCGCCTCCCCGGCGCTCTGGCAGGCGAAGGATGCCGACACCACCATCTACCTGTTCGGCACGGTCCATGTGATGAAGCCGGGGATCGACTGGTTCAACGGCCCGGTGAAGCAGGCGTTCGACGCGTCGGACGAACTGGTGCTGGAGATCGTGGAGCCGGACGATCCCGCCGCGCTGGGCACGACGATGATGCGGCAGGCGGTGGCGCAGGACGGGGTGAAGCTGTCCGACCGGCTGAGCCCGGAGGCGCGCGGCAAATATCAGGCGGCGATGCAGGCGAATGGGCTGCCCTGGCAGACGTTCGAGATGTTCAATCCGTGGATGAGCGGCATGGCGCTGTCCGTCGCGCCACTGGAGAAGCTGGGCTATCGCAGCGACATCGGCGCTGAAAAGACCCTGCGTGCGGCGGCGACCGGCGCGGGCAAGAAGGTCGACGCACTGGAGACGATCGAGCAGCAGGTCGGCTTCTTCGCCGGCCTACCGATGGCGCAGCAGGTCCAGTTCCTGAACGCCACGGTCGATGGCCTGCCCGACATGGAAAAGGAGTTCGGATCGCTGCTGCGCTATTGGCAGGCGGGGCAACCCGACAAGCTGGCGAAGATGATGAACGAATCGCTGGAAACGACGCCCGAACTGGCGCAGGTGCTGCTGATCGGGCGCAACGCGAGCTGGGCGCAATGGATCAAGGCGCGGCTGGGAAAGCCCGGCACCGTCTTCGTCGCGGTCGGCGCGGGCCATCTGGCGGGCAAGGACAGCGTGCAGGATCAGTTGAAGGCATTGGGCGTCACGACGACGCGCGTGGGGAAATAAGCCCGTGCTGATCCGGCTGCTCGCACTCTTCGCGCTCCTGATCGTCACTGCCTGCGACAAGGCCCCTGCCCCGCAGCCGCCGAGCGGTAGCGGCCCGGCCTTGTGGCAGGTCCAACGGGGCGACATGAAGGGATGGCTGTTCGGCACCATTCATGTGCTGCCCAAGGGCGTCGCCTGGGACACGCCGACGATCAGGGAGGCGATGGGCCAGGCGGACCGGCTGGTGCTCGAGGCGTCGGATCTGCAGGACGAACAGAAGACGCTGACGCTGTTCGAGCAAATGGGCCGCAGCCCCGGCCTGCCGCCGCTGGAGAAGCGGGTGCCGGAAAGCGAGGTCGCCGCGCTGGACAAGGCGATGGCCGATGGCGGCACCAACACGCAATTGCTGTCCGGCTATGAAAGCTGGGCGGCGGCGATGCTGCTGTCGGCGGCCAGCCAGCAGGGCCTTGGCGTCAGCCAAAGCGACGGGGTGGAGCCGGTGCTGATCGCGACCTTCAAGCAGGCGGGCAAGCCGATCGGAGGGCTGGAGACGGTGGAGCGGCAGTTCGGCGCGTTCGATACGCTTCCCCCAACCGCGCAATCGCGCCTGCTGGTGCAGACCGTCCATGAAGCCAAGGGCATGAAGGCGCTGTACGACCGCATCCTTGCCGCCTGGCTGAAGGGCGACATGGCCGCGATCGCCAAGGAGGATGAGATTGGTGAGCAACCCGACCCGGTCGTGGAAGAGGCGATACTGGTCGCGCGCAACCGCGACTGGGTGAAGGCGATCGAGCCGATGAAGGGCCGCCCCTTCATCGCGGTGGGCGCAGGTCACCTCACCGGCAAGGGCAACCTGATCGCGATGCTGGAGGCGAGGGGATTTAAGGTCACGCGGGTGCAGTAGCACGGACCGAGGGAATCGGGAGGACGCGGGAGGCAGGCAAGTTACGCGCCCCGGCTCTCGGCCCTTGCCTTTGCCGCCTTTTCTGCTAAAGGGCCGCCTTCCCGCGATGGTCATCCCTGGAGGCGTGGCGGGAAGGTACATCAATTAGCTTTTGGAGACACGCAATGAGCGAGCAGCTTACGCTGTCGGCCGAGGCACGCGATCGGGCAGGCAAGGGAGCCTCCCGCGCTCTCCGCCGCGAGGGCCGCGTTCCCGCCGTCATCTACGGTAACAATGAAGAACCCCAGTCGATCCACGTCGAGGAAAAGCTCCTCAACAAGCTGCTCGGCACCGGTCACTTCTTCAATTCGGTCGTCATGGTCGAAGTCGGCGGCAAGTCCGTCCGCACGCTGGCCAAGGACGTGGCGTTCCATCCCGTCTCCGACCGTCCGCTGCACGCCGATTTCCTGCGCGTTTCGGAACACGCCACCGTCAGCGTCAACGTGCCGGTGCGCTTCGAGAATGAAGACGCCTCGCCGGGCCTGAAGAAGGGCGGCGTGCTGAACGTCGTGCGTCACGAGGTCGAACTGGTGGTCGATGCCGCCGAGATCCCCGAGGATGTCGTCGTCGACCTGTCCGGCTTCGAAGTCGGCGATTCGATCCACATCAGCGCGGTAACCCTGCCCAAGGGCGCGAAGACCGCGATCGACGACCGCGACTTCACCATCGCCACGATCGTCGCGCCCTCGGCTCTGAAGAGCAGCGAAGGCGACACGACCAAGGACGGCGAGGGCGAAGGCGAATAAGCCTTTTCCTGCCGACAGGTTTTTGCTCAACCCCGTTCGGGCCGATCCCGAGCGGGGTTTTGCTATTGTGGAGGACATTGGATGCAGATCTGGGCCGGGCTCGGCAATCCGGGACCGCAATATGCGACGCACCGGCACAATGTCGGCTTCATGGCGGCCGACCTGATCGCGGACATGCATCGCTTCTCCCCGCCAAAGAAGCAGTTCCAGGGCTGGGTGCAGGAAGGCCGCATCGGGCCGGAAAAGATCCTGCTGCTGAAACCCGCCACCTTCATGAACGAAAGCGGCCGGTCGATCGGCGAGGCGATGCGCTTCTATAAGCTGACGCCGCAGGATGTGACCGTCTTTCACGACGAACTCGATCTTGCGCCGATGAAGGTCAAGGTGAAGCGCGGCGGCGGCAATGCCGGGCATAACGGCCTGCGCTCGACCGACGCCCATATCGGGGCGGATTTCCGCCGTGTGCGCATCGGCATCGGCCATCCCGGGCATAAGGACAAGGTCCATGGCTATGTCCTGGGCAACTACGCCAAGAACGAGGTGGACTCGCTGGCCGACATGCTGGGCGCGATCGGCGCGGAGGCGGAATGGCTGGCGAAGAATGACGACGTGCGGTTCATGAGCGAGGTTGCCCGCCGCCTGTCCGAATGAGGGACGGCCCTGGCTGAACCGCTCTTCCCCTTGTGCGTTGTACAATGTCACGCAGACGGGCCATAAGGCCGCTGCCGCATCATCTTGCAAGGGGCCTCCATCGTGATTCTCACCGTGCCGACGACAGCGTTCACCGACCAGAAGCCGGGCACGTCCGGCCTGCGCAAGAAGGTGCGGGTGTTCCAGCAGCCCCATTATGCCGAAAATTTCATCCAGTCGGTCTTCGACAGCCTGGAAGGCTATCGGGGCCAAACGCTGGTGGTGGGCGGCGACGGACGCTTCCTCAACCGGGAGGTCATCCAGATCGCGCTCAAGATGGCGGCGGCGAACGGCTTCGGCCGGGTGCTGGTCGGCCGGGGCGGCATATTGTCGACGCCGGCGGCATCGCACCTGATCCGGTCCTCCGGCGCGTTCGGCGGCCTCGTCTTGTCGGCCAGCCACAATCCGGGCGGCCCGGACGAGGATTTCGGCATCAAATATAATATCGGCAATGGCGGCCCCGCGCCGGAGAAGGTGACCGACGCGATCAACGCCCGCACGCTGGCAATCGACAGCTACAAGATACTGGACGCCGCCGATGTCGATATCGACACGATCGGCGAGACGATGATGGGCGACATGGCGGTCGAGGTGGTCGATCCGGTCGCGTTGTATGCCGACCTGATGGAGACCCTGTTCGATTTCGCCGCCATCCGGGCAATGATCGCTGGCGGCTTCACGCTTGCCTTCGATTCGATGAGCGCGGTCACCGGCCCCTATGCGACCGAGATTTTCGAGCGAAGGCTGGGCGCGCCCGCCGGCACGGTGATGAACGGAACGCCGCTCCCCGATTTCGGGCATCATCATCCCGATCCGAACCTGGTCCACGCAAAGCAACTTTACGACCGGATGATGGCCGCCGACGCGCCCGATTTCGGCGCGGCGTCGGACGGAGATGGCGACCGCAACCTCATCATCGGGCGGCATATCTATGTGACGCCGTCGGATTCGCTGGCCGTGCTGGCCGCCAATGCGCATCTCGCGCCCGGCTACGCCGCAGGCCTCAAGGGCATAGCGCGATCCATGCCGACCAGCGGCGCGGCCGACCGGGTGGCGGAAAAGCTGGGCGTGCCGCTGTACGAAACGCCGACGGGATGGAAATTCTTCGGCAACCTGCTCGACGCGGGCATGGCGACCATCTGCGGCGAGGAAAGCGCGGGCACCGGCTCCGACCATGTGCGGGAAAAGGACGGCATCTGGGCCGTGCTGCTGTGGCTCAACATCCTGGCCGTGCGGAAGGAAAGCGTGGCCGCGATCATGGCGGATCATTGGGCCACCTATGGCCGCAACTATTATGCGCGTCATGATTATGAAGCGATCGCGAAGGACAAGGCCGACGCGCTGATGGCCGCGCTGCGCGGCAAGCTGGACAGCCTGCCCGGCACCACCAACAGCGGCGGAACGGTGAAGAGTGCCGACGACTTCGCCTATACCGATCCGACGGACCAGTCGGTGAGCCGCAACCAGGGCGTGCGCATCCTGTTCGAGGACGGATCGCGCGTGGTGTTTCGCCTGTCGGGTACAGGTACGGAGGGTGCGACATTGCGTGTCTATATCGAACGCTATGTCGGGCCGGACGGCGACCTGACGCTGGAAACGGCCGACGCGCTCTCGCCGCTGATCGCGGCGGCGCAGGAGGTGGCGGACATTGCCGGCTTCAGCGGCATGGATCGCCCCAGTGTCATCACCTGACGCAAAGAGGGCGTGCACCTGACATAAACTCACGAAGCAGCAACAAGGCGGAAATGCGCGCGCATTAGGGAGGATAGGCTGCCGATCGTCCGGCCGTCCCCTTCATCCCTTTCCAAGGACCATGATGCGCCGCTTTCTGCTTTGCCTGTCCGCCTCGCTTGCCTGCCTGTCTTCCCCTGCCCTTGCGGCCACAAGCGAGGATGAGCAATTTTGGCTCAACCTGACGGCGATGGGATCGATCAAGGACGAACTGGTCTATTTCGCAGAGGTCCAGCCGCGCGTGGGCGACGGCATCTCCCGCGTCGATCAGGCGCTGTTCCGGGGCGCGCTAGGATGGAAATTCTCGCCTTCGCTCACGCTCTACCAGGGTTTCGCGCATGTCGTCGTGCCTATCGACGAGGGCACGGACGTCAACGAGGAACGCAGCTTCCAGCAGCTCAGCTGGACTCTGGGCAAGCCGTTGGGCGGCGAGCTATCGTCCCGCACGCGACTGGAGCAGCGCTGGCGGTCGGACGGCGACGACATGGGCTGGCGGCTGCGCGAGATGATCCGCTACGAAAAGCCGTTGAAGGCGAACAGCGACGCCGTGAATGCGCTGTTCTATGCCGAAGGCTTCGCCGCGCTCAACGACACCGATTGGGGCGCGCGCTCCGGCTTCGATCAGCTCCGCAGCTTCATCGGCGCGGAACTCGGCCTGCCGGGCGCGTCCACGCTGGAGGTCGGCTACCTCAACCAGGTCGTCAACCAGCGCGCCGGCAACACCCGCGTCAACCATGTGGCGTCAGTGACCCTGTTCTTCCGGCATTGATCGACACGTCAGCCGCGCCCTTCGCCGTGCAGTTTTGCCCACAGGGCGCTGGTGCCCGCTTCCTGCGCGCGGGTGGTGAATTGGGCGGCGACCAGCCAGCCCTTGATCGGCCGCAGCGGCAGCACGGTGGTCAGGATCAGCACCGGTATGCCGACGGCGATGTGTACCCAGAGCGGCGGTCGGGCCAGTATCTCCAGCATCAGGATGAAGATGACGCCGGGCACGCAGGCGAAAAGCTGCACGAACACCGCCGGGCCGTCTGCGGGATCGGCAAAGCTGTAGTCGAGACCGCACACCTCGCAATGATCGCGAACGGTCAGGAAACCGCGGAAGATATGCCCCTCCCCGCAACGCGGGCAGCGGCCCATGACGCCGGTTTCGTGCGGCGGGCGCTTCTTCCACCGCCGGCCGGTAGCGTCGGTCCACCAGCCTTCGTCCTGCGCGCCGCCCTGTTCCGTCATGTCGCCTCCAGTCATCCGCCCCATGTCGCGTGGCGGGCGCGCTTTTCAACTGCGCCTTTTGTCCTACCCCGACGCGCGGCTAACCTGTTTGACCAAGGCTGGTCTTTCCGCGCGCCAGACGCTATCGGCGCGGCAATAGTCATTCCGATCGTGTAAGGCAGTCAAATGGGTTTTCGTTGCGGTATCGTCGGCCTTCCCAATGTGGGCAAGTCCACCCTGTTCAATGCGCTCACCGAGACGCAGGCCGCGCAGGCGGCCAATTACCCCTTCTGCACGATCGAGCCGAACGAGGGGCGCGTCGCGGTTCCCGACGAGCGGCTCCAGACCATTGCGAAGATCGGTGGGTCTGCCAAGATCATTGAGACACAGCTTAGCTTCGTGGACATCGCCGGCCTGGTGCGCGGCGCGTCGAAGGGCGAGGGCCTGGGCAACCAGTTCCTGGCCAACATCCGCGAGGTGGACGCCATTGTCCACGTCCTGCGCTGTTTCGAGGATGACGACATCACCCATGTCGAGGGCAAGGTCGATCCCATCGCCGACGCTGAAACGGTCGAGACCGAACTGATGCTGGCCGATCTGGAATCGCTGGAGAAGCGCGTTCCCAACTTCGCCAAGAAGGCCGCGCAGGGCGACAAGGAGGCGAAGGCCGCAGCATCCGTGCTGGGGCAGGCGCTCGACCTGCTGCGCGAGGGCAAGCCCGCCCGCCTGACGCAGCCGCGCGACGTCGAGGAGGAGCGCCTGTTCGCGCAGGCGCAGTTGCTGACGGCAAAGCCTGTCCTCTATGTCTGCAATGTCGAGGAGGACGCCGCGTCGGAGGGTAATGCCCATTCGACGCGCGTGTTCGAGAAGGCGGCGGCGGAAGGCGCGAAGGCCGTGATCGTGTCCGCCGCGATCGAGGCGGAATTGGTCACCATGCCCATCGAGGAGCGCGCCGAATATCTCGAAGCGCTGGGGCTGACCGAAGCCGGCCTCGCCCGTATCATCCGCGCGGGTTACGAACTGCTGGGCCTCATCACCTTCTTCACCGTGGGGCCGAAGGAAGCCCGCGCCTGGACCGTCACCAAGGGCAGCAAGGCCCCGCAGGCCGCGGGCGCGATCCATTCCGACTTCGAGAAAGGCTTCATCCGCGCCGAGACGATGGCCTATGCCGACTATGTCCAGTTCAACGGCGAGGCGGGGGCGAAGGAAGCGGGCAAGTGGCGGTCCGAAGGCAAGGACTATGTCACGCAGGATGGCGACATCATGCTGTTCCGGTTCAATGTCTAGCCAACCATCGTCACCCCAGCGGAGGCTGAGGTCGCGGGCGGGAAGGCGCCAAGGCCTGAGATCCCAGCATTCGCAGGGATGACGGGTAAAAGCCAATGCCGCTCAAATTCGCCTTTCCGCCCAGCGTCGACGCCGACACCCGCCTGCTGATCCTGGGCAGCCTGCCCGGCGACGCGTCGATCCGGCAGGGCGAATATTATGCCCATCGCGGCAACGCCTTCTGGCATCTGCTGGGTGACGTGCTGGACGAGGATGTGCGCGGCCTGCCCTATGCGATGCGGCTCAAGCGGCTGAAGGCGCGCGCCGTCGGCCTGTGGGACGTGATCGAAAGCGCGGAGCGGGAAGGCAGTCTGGATGGCAGCATCCGGGGCGCGGAACTGCGCGACCTTGGCCTCTTCGTCAGCCGCCTGCCTGCGCTGAAGGCGGTGGCCTTCAACGGCAAAACCGCGGCTCTTCACGGGCGCAAGCAGCTTGGAAGCCAGACCGGCCTGACGCTGATCGACCTCCCCTCCTCCAGCGGCGCCTACGCCAGCCTGTCGCGCGAGAAGAAAGCGGAGGCATGGCGCACCTTACGTCCCTGGGTCGCCTGAGGGACGCGCGTCATCCTGTCATATTGCGCGGATAGGGGAGCGGATTAAGACACAGGTCATTCATCCGAATCCGAAGGTCGCCCATCCCCATGCTCACCCGCCGCCAGATCCTGACCACTGCCACAGTCGCGCCCATGCTGGCCGCACCCGCCATCGTTAAGGCGCAAAGCTGGTTCGCGGGATATCCCTTCGCGCTGGGCGTCACCTCGGGCGATCCGGCCCCTGACGGCTTCGTGATCTGGACCAAGCTGGCGCCCAAGCCGCTCGATCCGCATGGCGGGATGCCGATGGTCCCGCTGCCGGTGAAATGGGAGGTGGCGAGCGACGACCGGTTCAAGACCATCGTCGCGTCCGGCGAAGCGACCGCGCGGCCGGAACTGGGCCACAGCGTTCATGTCGAGGTGGCGGGGCTGCAACCCGACCGGCCCTATTGGTATCGCTTCACCCTCGGGAGCGATCAATCCACGCGCGGCCGCGCCCACACCCTGCCGCTTTCCTCGGCCAGCCCCACCGCGCTCAAATTCGGCGTCGCGGGCTGCCAGAATTACGAGGATGGATATTTCACGGCCTTCCGCCACCTCGCGCGGGAAGACGATCTCGCCTTCGTCTATCATTATGGCGACTTCATCTACGAGTATAAGCAGCGCGGGCCTGACTATGACAAGGACGGGCTGCCGGTCGATCAGGTCCGCCAGCATGTCGGGCAGGACTGCTTCGACCTTACCGACTATCGCCTGCGCTACGCCCAATATCTGAGCGACTATGACCTGCAGGCCGCACGCGCCCGGCACACATGGTTTTCCACCTTCGACGACCATGAGGTGGAGAATAACTGGGTTGGGGACTTCGACTGGAAGGATGCGCCGCCGGAAGTTTTCCGGCTGAGGCGGCAGGCGGGCCTTCAGGCATGGTATGAATATATGCCGGTGCGGGCCGCGTTGTTGCCGCGCAACGGCATCATCACCAATGCCTATCGGGAGGCGCGGTTCGGCGACCTGCTTTCGATCGATTTCCTCGACACCCGCTCCTTCCGGTCGGACCAGCCCTGCGACGACGGGTTCAAGACCCATTGCGCGGGCATCGACGACGCCAAGGCGCAGGTGATCTCTGCCGAGGAGGAAAGCTGGGCGGTCCGAAACCTGTCGCGTCGCCAGGCGAAATGGAATTGCGTCGCGCAGCAGGTGATGATGATGTCGCTGGACCGCCGCCGCTACGCCGACGAAAAGGAGAAGATCTACAATCTCGACAGCTGGGCTGGCTATGAGGTGGCGCGCAAGCGGATGCTGGCGAAGATGCGCGGCCTCGACAATGTGGTCGTGCTGACCGGCGACGAGCATCAGAATTTCGCCGGCTTGCTGGAAAGCGAGGGCAAGCCGGTAGCGGTCGAGTTCGTCTCCACGTCCATCTCCTCGGGCGGCGACGGGCAGGACTTGCGTGCGGGCAGCGACCTCATGTTCAAGAACAATCCGCAGCTGAAATTTCTGAACGACCAGCGCGGCTATCTGGTCTGCGACGTGACGCCCGAGGCCTGGACCACGCGAGTCCGCGTGATGGACCATGTGTCGACGCCCGGAGCAGACATCAACACGCGTGCAACGCTAACCGTGCCGCGCGGTCAGCCTTCAATCAGCATCGCTTGACATTGACGTAAACGGAAAGCAATCGTAAGCCATCATCTGGACAGGAGACGGATGATGGCGGACGGCATAGTCTATTTCGAGGATATCGCGGTCGGCGATGGGTTCGATGCCGGACCATTGACCGTGTCGCGCGAAGACGTGATCCGCTTCGCCGCCGAATTCGACCCGCAGCCCTTCCACTTGTCGGACGAAGCCGCCGCGCAAACTCATTTCCGATCGCTCGCGGCAAGCGGCTGGCACACCACAGCCCTGTTCATGAAAATGTTCGTGGCGGCGATGCAGAAAGAGCCCGGACGGCAGGCAGCGAGCCTGGGCGCGATCGGCGTTGACGAACTGCGCTGGCTGCGGCCGGTGCGTCCCGGCGACACGCTGCGCGGAACCAACGAGGTGATCGACAAGAAGGCGTCGGCAAGCCGGCCCGAAATGGGCATCGTCCGTAACCGGGTGACGATCTACAACCAGCACGACGAACCCGTGCTGACGATGATCCCCATCACAATGTGGCGAACGCGACCGGCCTAACTGCTCCGCCTCCGGCGGCTACTTCCTTCCGAATAGCTTCTCTATGTCGCCATGGCCTAGCTTGACCCAGGTCGGGCGGCCATGATTGCACTGGCCGGAGCGGGGCGTCACCTCCATCTCGCGCAGCAGGGCGTTCATTTCCGCGACGCTCAGCACCCTGCCCGCCCGCACGGAGCCATGACAGGCCATCGTCGCGGCGACAAGGTCCAGCCGCTCCTTGAGCGACAGCGCGCTGTCATAGGCGGCGAGATCGTCGGCAAGGTCGGTAACGAGCCCCTGCACATCGGATTGGCCGAGCATCGCCGGCACCGCTCGCACCAGCATGGCCGAGGGGCCGAACCGTTCCAGTTCCAAACCGAAGTCGCGCAGTTCGGCAGCCCGCGCCTCCAGCCGGTCGCAGGCGGGTTCGTCCAGTTCCACGACCTCGGGCAGCAGCAGCGCTTGCGAGGCAACCCCCTGCCCTCCCATTGCCCGGCGCATCCGCTCCAGCGTCAGCCGCTCATGCGCGGCATGCTGGTCGACGATGACGAGACCGTCCTCCGCCTCCGCCACGATATAGGTGCGGGCCACCTGCCCACGCGCTACGCCGAGCGGGAAGCTATGCCCCTCCGGAGCAGGCGCAGCGGCCGGTTCGGCGCGAGCCTGCGGTGGCGGGGTGGTGAAGGACGGGCGACGATCGCCGACGCTTTGATAGAGCGGATTGTAGCTGGTCGGACCGGCGGCCGCCTCGAAGATCGGCATGGCACCGATAGGCGTGGGCGACGCCGGCTCTGGCCGCCAGGCGGCAAGGCCGGCGGGGTCAGCCATCTGCACGGCGCGGAAGCCCTCCGCGTCGAGCGCGCGGCGCAGGCCCGACACGATCATGCCACGGATCAGCGCCGGATCGCGGAAGCGCACTTCGGTCTTGGCCGGGTGGACGTTGACGTCCACCTCCGTAGGCGGAACGTCCAGGAACAGCGCGACGACCGGATGCCTGTCGCGCGCGAGCATGTCGGCATAGGCCCCACGCAGCGCGCCGATCAGCAGCCGGTCCTTCACCGGCCGGCCGTTCACGAACAGATATTGATGGTCGCCAACGCCGCGATTGTAGGTGGGCAGCGACGCGACGCCGGACAGGCGCGCGCCTTCCCGCTCAAGGCTGACGATCACATGATTTTCGGCCAGCTGACGGTCGGTGAGCGCGGCCACCCGCTCCTCCCGCGCTTCCCCGCCCTGCACGCCCAGCACACGGCGTCCGTCATGCTCCACGGAGAAGGCGACGGCGGCATGGGCCATGGCCAGCCGGCGCACGACATCCAGGCAGGCGGCATATTCCGCCTTGGGCGAACGCAGGAATTTGCGGCGCGCCGGCACCCGGGCGAACAGCTGCTCTACGGTGATCCGCGTGCCCGGCGGCAGCGCGGCCGGCCCTTCCGCCACGAGCTGCCCGTTGTCGACCGTCCGGTTCCACCCGTCGGCGCCGGCCGGGCGGCTATCGATGGACAGGCGCGCCACGCTGGCGATGGAGGGCAGCGCCTCTCCCCGAAAGCCCAACGTCGCCACATTTTCAATGGCATCGTCGGGCAGCTTCGATGTGGCGTGGCGCTCCAGCGCGAGGGCCATGTCGCTCGAATCCATGCCGCATCCGTCGTCGCTGACCTCGATCCGGTCGAGGCCGCCGTTTGACACGCGGATGGCGATGCGAGTCGCACCCGCATCAAGCGCATTTTCAACCAATTCCTTGAGCGCGCTGGCGGGTCTTTCAACCACTTCACCGGCAGCGATACGATTGACCAGATGTTCGGGCAGGCGGCGTATTGACATTGGTTAGGGACTAGCCCAATCGAGCGCTTTCCGCGAGCCGCGATCCCATATTTTTTGCTCTGCAAGGTGCAAGGAAACAGGGCTGATCGGACGAGCGAAACCGCTATCCGACCGGCCCCGCAACGCGCTGACGGGGGCGGCGGACGATACAGGATAAGGCATGTCGATCTTCTCGCGTCTCTTCAAATTTTCGTCGCAGGATATGGCCATCGACCTCGGCACCGCCAACACGGTGGTCTATGTGCGCGGGCGCGGCATCGTTCTCAACGAACCTTCGGTGGTGGCGGTGGAAACGCTGAACGGCGTCAAGCGGGTCAAGGCCGTGGGCGAAGACGCCAAGCTGATGATGGGCAAGACTCCGGATTCGATCGAGGCCATCCGGCCGCTGCGCGACGGCGTGATCGCCGACATCGACGTCGCCGAACAGATGATCAAGCATTTCATCACCAAGGTGCATGGCGGCAAGCACAGCCCCTGGCGTGCCCCGGAAATCGTGATCTGCGTGCCGTCGGGCTCCACCAGCGTAGAGCGCCGCGCGATCCGCGACGCCGCCAGCAATGCGGGCGCCAGCCAGGTCTTCCTGATCGAGGAGCCGATGGCGGCCGCGATCGGCGCCGACATGCCCGTGACCGAGCCGATCGGTTCCATGGTCGTCGACATCGGCGGCGGCGCGACCGAAGTTGCCGTGCTCTCGCTCCGCGGCCTTGCCTACACCACATCCGTGCGCGTGGGCGGGGACAAGATGGACGAAGCGATCGTCTCCTTTGTCCGCCGCCACCACAACCTGCTGATCGGGGAAGCCACCGCCGAACGGATCAAGAAGCAGTTCGGCGTGGCGCAGCCGCCCGAGGATGGCGTGGGCGAGACGATCCACATCAAGGGCCGCGACCTGGTGAACGGAGTGCCCAAGGAAATCAGCATCAACCAGGGCCAGATCGCCGATGCGCTGGCCGAACCGATCAGCACCATCGTCGAAGGCGTGCGGATCGCGCTGGAGAATACCGCGCCTGAGCTGGCCGCGGATATCGTCGATCAGGGCATCGTGCTGACCGGCGGCGGCGCGCTGCTCAAGGGGCTGGACGACGAACTGCGCGACGAGACAGGCCTGCCCGTCACCATCGCGGAAGATCCGCTGACCTGCGTCGCGATCGGCACCGGCCGCGCGATGGAAGATCCGATCTTCCGGGGTGTGCTGCAAACCGCCTGACGCTTGGAGGGGGCATAGAGGATGGCGCGGCCACCCAGCCGACGCCCCGGTCTGAACCGGCGGGCGCAATATAGCTTGTTCGCCAGCTATGTCGTGGCGTTGACCGGCGCGGCCGTCGGCCTGCTGCTGATCGTCATCGCCATTTTCGATCCCACCGGCTTTTCCGCCCTGCGCGTCGCAGCGGCGGAGATCGGTCGGCCCGCGTCCGTCACGATGAAGGGCATGGTGAGCGGCGTCGCCTCCATTGACGAGGTGCTGGCATCCTACTGGCGTGCCGGATCGCAAAATGTCGCGCTGCGCCGGCAGGTGGAGGCCGACCGCAACCGCATCATCGAGGCGAAGGCGGTGGCGCAGGAAAATCTGCGCCTCAAGAAGCTGCTGAAGCTGGTTGACGAGGATAGCAGCGACCTGCTCGCCGCCCGCCTGATCGCCTCCTCCTCGTCCAGCGCACGGCGCTTCGCGCGCCTCAACGCGGGTAGCTGGCAGGGCGTGCGACCGGGCATGCCGGTGCGCGCGCCCGAAGGGCTGATCGGCCGGGTCCACAGCACCACGCCTAACAGTTCCGACGTCCTGCTGCTGACCGACGCGAGCAATATCGTCCCGGTACGGCGGGCGGCGGACAATATCCCGGCCATCTCGACCGGGCTCGGCGACGGATCGGTGGAAATCCGCGCATTGTCGGCTGGCCGCAATCCGTTCAAGCCGGGTGACCTGCTCGTCACATCCGGCATCGGCGGCGTCTATCAGCCCAACATCCCCGTCGCCGTGGTGGTGCGCGCGCAGGGCGAGATCGCCTATGGAGTCCCGCTCGCCAATCCCGCGCGCGTCGATGCGGTGGTGGTCGAGCGCATCTTCGAGGAAGCGGTGACGCGCCCCGGCCCCACCGCCGCGCCCGTCGCCAATGAAAGCGCGCCCGCTAACGCCGCCGCCGCGCCATGATCGACCCGCATCTGCATCATGTTCCCAGGCTAGGGCGGCACCCCTCCCGCTTCCGGCTGGAGGCGACCCCGATCATCACCGTGCTGCTCGGATCGCTGCTGACGACATTGCCGGTCATTGCCCAATCGCCGATCATGCCACCGTTCGGATTGCTGCTGCTATTGTCCTGGCGGCTGCTGCGCCCGGAATTGTGGCGCGCGTGGATCGGCGTGCCGCTGGGCCTGTTCGACGACATGGCGAGCGGCCAGCCGATCGGCTCCGCCATGTTCCTTTGGACGGTCGCGCTCATCGCCATCGACGCCATCGAACATCGCATGGTGTGGCGCAGCTATCGGCAGGACTGGCTTATCGCTACATTGGCGATTATCTTCTGCATTTCCGGTGGGCTGTTCTTCGCGCGCATCACCGGCGGAGGTTCCGTGCGCTTCTTGCTGGTTTTGCCCCAAATGGTCTGGACGATCCTTCTTTTCCCCTTCGTCGTCCGGCAATGCGCGCGGATCGACCGCTGGCGCGTGATGGCATGAAGTTTCCGACTCCCAAGCGCAAGATCATCACCGAAGCCGCCCAGTCCCTGACCTTCAGCCGTCGCGCGATGGTGGTGGGCGGGTTGCAGGGGCTAGTCGGGGCTATGCTGGTCGGCCGCATGGCGTGGATCAGCATCGCGCAGAACGAGAAATACACGCTGCTGTCGGAGAGCAATCGCGTCAACCTGACGCTGATCCCGCCGCGCCGAGGGTGGATCATCGACCGCAACGGACGGCCGCTCGCCAACAACCGCACCGATTTTCGCGTCGACCTGATCCCGCAACGGATGCTGGACGCGGACTCGACCGTGCGACAGCTCGCCCGCCTGCTTTCGCTGCAACCGGACGAGGTCGACCGCATTCATGAGGAGCTGGAAAAGTCCGCCGGCTTCCGCCCGGTTCAGGTTGCGGACAAGCTGACCTACGATCAATATGCAGCGATCAGCGTGCGACTGCCCGACCTGCCGGGGGTCGCGCCGAGCCAGGGCTTTTCGCGCAACTATCCCGCCGGCGCATCGGTCGGCCACCTGCTGGGCTATGTCGGCGCGGCGACGGCCGAGGAGTATAAGGCGCGCAAGGATCCGCTGCTCATCACGCCCGGCTTCAAGGTTGGCAAGGATGGCCTTGAAAAAGCATTCGATCTCCATCTGACCGGCAAGCCGGGTGCCAAGCGGGTGGAAGTGACGGCGCGCGGCAAGATCGTGCAGGAGCTGACGACCCGGCCGGATTCGCCGGGCCGCTCGATCAAGCTCACCATCGACGCCGGCCTTCAGGAATTTGCCGGGCGGCGGCTCGCGACCCAGAGCGGATCGGTGGTCGTGATCGACTGCCACAATGGCGACGTGCTGGCGCTCGCTTCCATGCCCAGCTTCGATCCCAACAGCTTTTCCGACGGCATCAGCCATCTGGAATATGAAATGCTGTCGAAGGACGATCACGTCCCGCTGCGCAACAAGACGTTGCAGGGCCTCTATCCGCCCGGATCGACGGTCAAGCCCATGGTGGCGCTGGCGCTGCTGGAAGCGGGTATCTCGCCGGCCGAGACGGTCAGTTGCGGCGGCGCGATCCGGGTTGGAAACACGCTCTTCCACTGCCACAAGCGGCGCGGCCATGGCCCGCTCAACATGCGCGGGGCGATCGCGCAAAGCTGCGACATCTATTTCTACCAGATGGCCCAGCGCATCGGCATGGACCCCATCGCCAGCATGGCGCGCCGCGTCGGCATGGGCCAGAAATTCCCGCTCCCCTTTCCCAGCCAGAGCTATGGCACCGTGCCAGACCCGGCATGGAAGCAACGGAAATATGATCAGAAGTGGCAGGTGTACGATACCGTCAACGCCACCATCGGCCAGGGCTATATGCTCATCAACCCGCTGCAGATGGCAGTGATGGCGGCACGGCTGGCGACGGGCAGGCAGTTGATGCCCAACTTTATCTTCGGTGCGCCCAATGCCAGGCCCGAGCCTGTGGGCGTCAGCGAAGAGCATCTGGTCGTCATCCGCGACGCCATGAATGCGGTGGTGAACGGCGGCGGCACCGGCGGCGCGGCGCGCAGTTCCATTCCCGGCGTAATGATCGCGGGCAAGACGGGCACGGCGCAGGTGCGGCGCATCACGATGGCGGAGCGCGCTGGCGGCGTGCGCGGCAATGCGGGCCTGCCCTTCAAGCTGCGGGACCACGCCCTGTTCCAGGGTTTCGCGCCGTTCGACAATCCCCGCTATGCCATCGCCTGCATCATCGAACATGGCGGCCACATCAACCGGATCGAGGACGCGCCGATGATCGCCAGCGACACGCTGTCTTACCTGTTCGATCCCAAGAAGGCGATGGAGAAGCTGGAGACGCTGGAGAAGGGCTGGGGCGGCACCCCGGCGGAGCGGCAGGCACGGCAGATGGCGGCCTTCCGCCTTGCGAAGGCGATCGAGAAGGGGCAAGCGCCGCCGCCCGTCGCCAATGCCGCGGACAATACAGCGGCCGGCAATATAGCGGCGCCTGCGCCGACGCCGGCCGGCGAGGCGGATGATGTCCCGCCGCCGCCCGGTTCCAATATGGCAGGCGAGCGATGAGCATCGTTCCCAAGCCGCTGACCGATTTCCCCTGGCGCATCCTGGCGCTGTTGCTGGCCATCGCGGGCTTCGGCACGGTCGTGCTGTTCAGCGCCGCCGGAGGGAGCATCTTCCCCTGGGCCTTCAACCAGGCGCTTCGTTTCTGCATCTTCTCCATGATGGCGCTCGGCCTCAGTCGCATTCCAGTCGAGGTATTCGCCCGCTACGCCTTTCCCGCCTATGGCGCGGTGCTGGCGGCGCTGTTCCTGGTGGAACTGATCGGCGGCGTCGCGGGTGGCAGCCAGCGCTGGATCAACCTCGGCTTCATGCAGTTGCAGCCGTCCGAATTCATGAAACCGATCATCGTGCTCACCATCGCGCGTTTTTATGCGATGCTGCCGGTGGGCGAAATCCGGCGGTGGAACGCGATCTGGCCGGCGCTGGTGCTTATCGGCGTGCCATGGGCGCTGGTGCTGGTGCAGCCGGACCTCGGCACCGCGACGATGATCGCGGCGGGCGGCGTGACGGTGATGTTCCTCGCCGGCCTGCCGCTGCGCCTGTTCATCGGCACCGGGCTTGCCGGCGCGGGGCTGATCCCTATCGCCTTCAGCTTCCTGCATGATTATCAGAAGAACCGAGTGCTGATCTTCCTCGATCCCGAGAGCGATCCGCTGGGCGCGGGATACCATATCAGCCAGTCCAAAATCGCGATCGGCTCCGGCGGCTGGTTCGGCAAGGGCTTCCTGCGCGGCACCCAGAGCCATCTCGACTATCTGCCCGAAGGACATACCGATTTCGTGTTCGCGACCATGGCTGAGGAATGGGGCCTGCTGGGGGGCACGTTGCTGATCCTTGGCTTTCTGCTGCTGTTTCGCTGGGGCATCCGCGTGGCGCTGCGCGCGCCGGACAAATTCTCGCGGCTCGCCGCTGCCGGCCTCACCACCACCATTTTCTTCTACGTCGCCATCAACCTGATGATGGTCATGGGCCTTGCCCCGGTCGTCGGCATCCCCCTGCCCTTCATGTCCTACGGCGGATCGTCGATGCTGACGGTCATGCTGTGCGTGGGCATCATCATGTCGATCGACCGCGCCCGCAAGCAGCGCGCGACGCCGGGCAACTGGGCCTGACCGAAGCGTCGCCGAAAAATTTTCGGCCGGGGGTGATTTCCTGTTTGCAAAGGCGAAGGTGCCTGCTAACAGCCGCTCCTCGCCGGGCGGCTTCCGACTGGCGACGGACGCATAGCTCAGTTGGTAGAGCAGCTGACTCTTAATCAGCGGGTCCTAGGTTCGAGCCCTAGTGCGTCCACCATCCTCTTGCATCGGGCCGGATGCGGATGGGACACCAACGGCCCAGTGGACGCATAGCTCAGTTGGTAGAGCAGCTGACTCTTAATCAGCGGGTCCTAGGTTCGAGCCCTAGTGCGTCCACCAAATTTCCGCAAACGGCCGATTATCGCCGAGATCGCCCGCCGCCTGACGCCTGGCATACAAATCGCTATCGCAGATCATGTCTGCGTGTCCGCGATGGGTCCGGCAGAGTGAGTAATACGGGCAGCACCGCGACCGCCACGATCGCGATCATGATGCCTGGCGCTTGGGGCATTCCGGTCCGAACCGTCAGCCATTGGGCGAGCCATGGCGTGAGCCCACCGAACAGGGCGGTCGCGCTCGTTGCGCCGAGGGCGAGGCCGCTCAGGCGCCCCTTGGCGGGAAGTTGCTCCGCCGTCGCTACTGCGCCGACCGCGCTAACGCCGCCTGCGAGTGCGGCGAGCAGGACGGCGCCGACGATGGCGCCTGCCGCGCCCGCATCAGGGAAGGCACGAAAAACCATCCATGGCACTATCGCCGCAACAGTCGCCAGCGCCACCAGCACCAGACGGCGACCCCAGCGATCGGCCAGGAGGCCGACCACCGGCGTCACCAGGATCACCGCAACCGCCGCGATCGTCGCCAGTTGCAGCGCCATGCCCTCTTCCATGCCCGTGGTGGCAGTCAGATAGACCGGCACATAGGTGATCCCCACATAATAGGTGATCGATCCCAACGCGGATATGGCAAAACCCCGCAACACGCCCGCCCGGTGCCGTGCCCAACTCTCCCCTATCGGATTGGCGAGCAACCTGCCTGCGTCGCGCTCGGCTTCGAAATCAGGCGATTCTCGCATGGCCGATCTGGCGAACAGGATGAGGGCGGCCAGCGCTGCGCCGAACAGGAAGGGAATGCGCCATCCCCAATCCTCCAGCGCCGGCGCGGGGATTAACGTCACCGTCAGGGCGGCGACGGCGGCAGCCAGCAACGCGCCAATCTCGCTGGTCGCGGCGGCGAGAGAGGTGATTAGCCCCCGCCGGTGGGGCGGAGAGCCTTCCAGCAGGTAAGCGACCACTCCGGTATATTCGCCTCCCACCGCAAAGCCCATGATGCAGCGTAGAAGCAGCAACGCGAACCCCGCTGCCGGGCCGACTTGCGCGGCGGTGGGCAAGAGCGCCGTCGCCGTCATCGCTGCGGTCATCAGCGCCATCGACCCGATCAACGTCGCCCGCCGTCCGTGCCTGTCGCCGAAATGCCCGAAGACGAGCGCGCCGAGGGGCCGCATCAGATACGCGACGGCAAACCCACCAAGCGTAACCAGCAATGCGTCGCGCCCGATAAAGAACAGCCGCGACAGCAGGGTCGCCAGATAGAGGAACAAGGTGAAATCATACCATTCCACCACCGTGGACAGCGCCGCCAGGACGAGCGAACGGCGGTCGAGGGACGATGGAGACATCAGGCAAGCCTAAAGGCGAGGCGGCAATTATCAAGCGATGTGCTCTGGCCCAAGCAGGCGCACGAACCTTATCAGGGCTTGGCCATCACTTTGGCGAAGGCCGCCACGCCTGCGCCTGGCCCGTCCGGATGGTTCCAGACTGCGCCGCTCACCGCCAGAAAGTCCGCGCCGGCAGCTACTAAGGGCGCGGCATTGTCCGCCGTGATGCCGCCGATCGCTACGCAGGGCAGTTCGAACAGGGTTGTCCACCAGCCGAGGATCGACGGATCCGGCCTATGGACCACGTCCTTGGTCGTCGTTGGATAGAAAGCGCCGAAGGCCACATAGTCGGCGCCTGCCTCCCCCGCTTCCATCGCCAGATGGCGGCTGTCGTGGCAAGTCACGCCGATCTGCACCTTGGGGCCGAGCAGCTTGCGCGCCTCGACCGGGTCGCCATCCCCCTGGCCCAGATGCACGCCGTCCGCGCCCAGGCGCTTCGCCAGCGCCGCGCTGTCATTGATGATGAACGCCACGTTCCGCTCGGCGCACAGCTTTTGCAGCGGTTCTGCCGCGCGAGCGACCGCCTCCTCGTCCACCCCTTTGAGGCGCAACTGGAACGCGGCAACATCGCCGCCGTCGAAGGCGGCGCGAAGCCGATCGGTGAAATCGGCGTCGGCCGAAGGCGGCGAAATCAGGTAAAGCTGGCAGGCGGGGCGAAAGCCCTGCTCGAACTGGTCGGCGAAATGCGGATCGAGCGCCAGTTCCTCGTCAGTGAAGTCGGTCATGCGCGGGCAGTAGAGCAAAGGCGATGGCTGCGAAAGTGTCAGCGCATCCGGCGGAAGCGCCAGTCACCGAAATTTTACCGGCCCCTGTCATAACGGGTCGCATGATCACAGTAACCACCCGCCCCGAACACAAGATGGTGGTAGCCCATATGTCGGGACTACTGACCGTCGATGAGATCCGCCAGTTCGAGCGGGACGAGCATGAAGCAATCCGCTCGATGGGCTGCCGATCGGGCGAATATCTGGTACTGATCGACACGGTAGGTAGCGTCATACAGACGCAGGACGTCGTCGCCGCCTTGCAGGATATCGTGCAGAATGGCCGCTTCAAGGCAAAGCGAACCGCCGTGGTGCGGCCCGGTCCGCTCGCCCGGATGCAGGCGCAACGCATATTGGCCCGGGACAACAGCCGGATCGTGAACACCGCCGAAGAGGGGCTGGCCTGGCTTCTGTCGCCGGACGAAGGCGGCGCCCCTCTGCAGACTTGAGCGACGGCGGCGCAGGGCCGCCGTCGATGCGCATCAGGCCGCGACGGGCTGCTTGGCGGTCGACGCGCCGTGGATCTCGTCGATCGCTTCGCCCAGCGACGCGTTGAACTCGTCGTCGCTCATCTGATAGCGCAGGTCGTTCAGCAGCGCGCGGCTGAAGCTCGCGATGATGCCGCGATTCTTCGCCAGTTCAGCGCACGCCTCGGTACGGGTAAACCCGCCGGAGAGCGCAACGACGCGCAGCACCTTGGGATGATCCACGAGCGGATCGAACAGCCCGGCCTTGGCGGGCAGCGACAGTTTCAGCATCACCTGCTCGCCTTCGGGCAGCGCGTCAAGATTCTTGAGGATCTCTTCGAGAAGGATCGCGTCGGCCTCGGCACGCTCGGGCGACTTGATGTTCACCTCAGGCTCGATGATCGGCATCAGCCCGCCGGCGAGCACCTGCCTGCCGACTTCGAACTGCTGCGCCACCACGGCGGCGATGCCTTCCCGGTTGGCAAGGTTGATGACCGAGCGTTCCTTGGTGCCGAACACACCCAGCCCCTTGGCGCGGGCGAGCAGCGTGTCGAGGCCGGGATTGGGCTTCATCAACTGCACGCCGTTGGCCTCATCTTCCAGACCCTTGTCGATCTTGATGAAGGGCACGACGCCCCGCTCGATCAGCGCCTGGGGCGTTGGCTTGCCGTCCACCGTGCCGTCCATCGTGCGTTCGAACAGGATCGCCCCCAGCACCTTGTCGCCGGTGAAGACGGGGGCGGTGATGATGCGGCTGCGCATGGCGTGGATGAGGCCGAACATCTCTTCCTCGCTGCTCCATGCGCCTTCCTCGATGCCATAGCCCTTCAAGGCCTTGGGCGTGGAGCCGCCGCTCTGGTCGAGCGCGGCGATGAAGCCGTTACCTTTGGCGATCTTGCTCTTCATATCCTGATCCAGCATCTGCACATACCTTCTTGATAAGGAAGGATACCGCCCCTTCGGCGACATCCGGTGGTCGACCTCCCCGCTGCCCTCTCCAAAAGGCGGCGGAGGCCCGGTTCGGGCGTCAGGCTTCTAGCGCCTTGACCCCCGGCAGTTCCTTGCCTTCCATCCATTCCAGGAAGGCGCCGCCAGCGGTGGACACGAAACTGAAGTCCGCAGCCACGCCGGCGTGGTTGAGTGCCGCAACGGTATCGCCGCCACCGGCCACCGACGTCAACTGTCCTTCTTTGGTCAGCGCTGCCGCGGTCTTGGCCAGCGCCACCGTGGCGGCGTCGAACGGCGCGATCTCGAACGCGCCCAGTGGGCCGTTCCACACGAGAGTGCGGCAATTCTTGAGCGCGTCGCCCAGCGCCTCGACAGCGGCGGGGCCGACATCCAGGATCATTTCGTCTTCCGCGACCTCATGCACGTTGCATGTCCGCACGGACGGGGGATTGGCGGCGAACTCCTTCGCGACGACCACGTCATAGGGCAAGTGGATCGTGCAGCCCGCCGCTTCCGCCTTGTCGAAGATCGCCTCGGCGGTCTCGCTAAGATCCTTTTCGCACAGCGACTTGCCCACATCCACCCCGCGCGCGTAGAGAAAGGTGTTGGCCATGCCGCCGCCGATGATCAGGTGATCGACCTTGGCGACGAGGTTGTTGAGTACGTCGAGCTTGGTCGAAACTTTCGCGCCTCCCACAACCGCAGCGACCGGCGTCACGGGCTGGCCCAGCGCCGCCTGCAGGGCGTCCAGTTCCTTTTCCATCGACCGGCCGGCAAAGGCGGGCAGCTTGTGCGCCAGCCCTTCCGTCGAGGCGTGCGCGCGATGCGCGGCGGAGAAGGCGTCGTTGACGTAGAGGTCGCCGATCGCCGCCATCGCCTCTACCAAGGCCGGGTCGTTCTTTTCCTCGCCGGCATGGAAACGGGTATTTTCCAGGATGGCGATGTCGCCGCCGCGCATCACCTTGATGCCGTCCACCGCCGCTTCGCCCTGGCAGTCGGGGATGAACTGCACTTCTCGGCCCAGCACGGCTGACAAGGGCCGGGTGATCTTCGACAGTGAATATTCCGGGTTCTTCTGCCCCTTGGGCCGGCCGAAATGCGCCAGGATCAGCACCTTCGCGCCGCGGTCGGCCAGTTCCAGCACGGTCGGCATCGCCGCGCGCAAGCGGGTGTCGTCGCTGACCGATCCGTCCTGCATCGGCACATTCAGATCTTCGCGCACCAGCACGACCTTGCCGGCGATGTCGCCCATGTCATCGATTGTCTTGAACGGCTTGGCCATACGTCTTCCCCTGTATGTCTACTATGTCCGGGCGGCAAGAAAATCCCCGCCGGGTGGCCGGCGGGGAAATCGGGCTTTTACAGGAACTTCGCCATGACACCTGTGGTGTCGATCATGCGGTTCGAGAAGCCCCATTCATTGTCGTACCAGCTCAGCACGCGGACCAGCGTGCCGTCGATCACGGCGGTTTCAAGGCTGTCGACGGTCGAGCTGCGCGCGTCGCCATTATAGTCGATCGACACCAAAGGCTCGTCCGAATAGCCGAGCACGCCCTTGAGCGGACCCGCTTCCGACGCAGCCTTGAGCAGGCCGTTCACTTCGTCCTTGGTCGTCGCCTTCTTGGCGATGAATTTGAGGTCCACGACCGACACGTTCGGCGTCGGAACGCGCACTGACGACCCGTCCAGCTTGCCCTTGAGTTCGGGCAGAACCTCACCGACCGCGCGGGCAGCGCCGGTGGTGGTGGGAATCATCGACAGGGCGGCAGCGCGGGCGCGGCGCATGTCCTTGTGCAGCTGGTCCAGCGTGTTCTGGTCGTTGGTGTAGCTGTGGATCGTGGTCATGAAGCCCTTTTCGATGCCAAGGGCATCATGGAGGACTTTCGCCAGCGGGGCGAGGCAGTTGGTGGTGCAGCTCGCGTTCGAGATCACGATGTCGTCGGCGGTCAGGCTGTCATGGTTGACGCCGAACACCACGGTCTTGTCTACGCCGGTCGCGGGCGCCGAGATGACGACGCGCTTGGCGCCAGCGGTCAGGTGCGCGCTCGCCTTCCCCTTGTCCGCGAAGATGCCGGTGCATTCCAGCGCGATGTCCACGCCCTGCGCCGCATGGGGCAAGTTCGCGGGGTCACGCTCGGCCGTGACGGCGATGCGCTTGCCGTCGATCACCAGCGCGTCTCCATCCACGCTGACTTCTCCGGGCCAGTTGCCATGCACGGAGTCGCGCTTGAAGAGCAGCGCGTTGGACTTGGCGTCGCCCAGATCGTTGATGCTGACCAGTTCCAGGTCATGATCGGTGCGAGAGAGGATGGCGCGCGCCACCAGGCGGCCGATGCGTCCGAAACCGTTGATTGCTACCTTCGTTGCCACTGCACTAGCCTCCTAGGTGTTGATGATCGGTCAGTTGTTGAGGGCGGCCGCGATCTGCGGCGCGATTTTCGCGGCGGTCAGGCCGAAATGGTCGTACAGGGCCTCGGCCGGGGCCGATGCGCCAAAGCTGTCGATGCCGAACCGCAGGCCGGCGATGCCGGTGTAGCGCTCCCAGCCGAAAGTCGTCCCCGCCTCGATCGAGGCGCGCAGCACATGATGCGGCAGCAGATCGTCCTTATAGGCTTGCGGCTGCGCCTCGAAATGCGCCCAGCTCGGCATGGACACGACGTCTGCGCCGACGCCCTGCTCTTCCAGCAGCTTCGCGGTGGCGACGGCGATCTCCACCTCGGACCCGGTGGCGATCAGCACCACCTTGCGCTCGGCGGTCGCGGCGACGAGGCGATAGCCACCCTTCGCGCAGAGATTTTCCGACTTTTCCGTACGCAATTGAGGCAGGTTCTGGCGGGTGAGCGCCAGCACTGAAGGGCCGTTCGCGTCCTTGAGCGCCAGTTCCCAGCATTCCGCCGTCTCGACCACATCGGCGGGGCGATAGACGTCGAGGTTCGGGATCATGCGCAGCGACATGACATGCTCGATCGGCTGGTGGGTCGGGCCGTCCTCGCCCAGGCCGATGCTGTCATGGGTCAGCACATGGATGACGCGCTGCTGCTGAAGTGCGGCAAGGCGGATGCCCGCGCGCATATAATCCGAAAAGACAAGGAAGGTGCCGCCATAGGGGATGACACCGCCATGCAGGGCCATGCCGTTCATCGCGCAGGCCATGCCGAATTCGCGAATGCCATAATAGACATAGCGGCCGCTATAATCGTCGGCAGTAAGCGGGCCGGTCGATTTCGTCTTGGTGTTGTTGGAGCCGGTTAGGTCCGCCGAACCGCCCAGTGTTTCGGGCAGCAGGTCGTTGATCGCGCCCAGCGCCAGTTCGCTCGCCTTGCGGGTCGCGACCTTCTGCGGCGCGGCGATCAGACCGTCGATATAGGCGTCGAGCGAGAAATCAGCGGGCAGTTCGCCGGCCATACGGCGAGAGAATTCCGCGGCCTTCTCGTTGCTTGCCAGGCGGCCATCCCACGCAGCGCGAACATCCGCGCCTTTAGCGCCGATGCCCTTCCAGGCGGCGGCGACATCCTCAGGAATGACGAAAGGCTCGGCGCTCCAACCCAGATATTCGCGCGCGGCGGCGACTTCAGCCTCGCCCAGCGCGGAACCGTGGACGCCGGACGTGCCCGCCTTGTTGGGCGCGCCATAGCCGATCTTGGTGGCGCAGGCGATCAGGCTGGGCCGCGGATCGGCCAGCGCCTCATCGATAGCCCGACGCACGTCGGCGACGTCATGACCGTCGCACGACACGACATGCCAGCCGGTCGCTTCATAGCGAGCGCGCACATCTTCGCTGCTCGACAGATCGACCGCGCCGTCGATGGTGATCTTGTTGTCGTCCCACAGGACGATCAGTCGGCCGAGCTTCAGATGGCCGGCAAGGCCGATCGCCTCATGATTGATGCCTTCCATCAGGCAGCCGTCGCCGGCGACCACCCAGGTGCGGTGATCCACCAGGTCGTCGCCGAACTGGGCGTTGAGGTGGCGTTCCGCGATTGCCATGCCGACGGCCGTGGAAAGTCCCGATCCCAGCGGCCCGGTGGTCGCCTCGACGCCCGCCAGCTCGAAATTCTCCGGATGACCCGCGCAGGGGCTGTGCAGCTGACGGAAGTTGCGGATGTCGTCCATCGTCGGCCGCGCATAGCCGGTCAGGTGCAGCAGGCTGTAGATCAGCATCGATCCATGGCCGGCCGACAGGACGAAGCGGTCGCGGTCGGCCCATTTGGGCGCGGTCGGATCGAATTTCAAATAGTCGCCGAACAGCACCGTCGCCACGTCCGCCATTCCCATCGGCATCCCCGGATGGCCGCTGTTGGCAGCCTGCACCGCGTCCATGGACAGGGCGCGAATGGCGTTGGCGAGCGATTTTTCGGATACGGGCATCGGCGACAGTCGTCTTTCCTGATCAGGGATGGCGGCGCAACCCGCGCGAGCGGGACGAATCGAAGTCGCGCCTCCTTTGTCGCGTCAGGCCCGATGCGTCAACCGCGCGCCTGCCCCTTGCGTCCCAAAGCGGGGAAATCGCGGCAAAGAGCGCTTTTGCGCGGGACCGAGTTGGTCTATGCAAGGGCGATGGCAAGCGACCGCATGATGCAGGCGATCGGCACGCTGGAGCGTGCGGTGAGCCGGCTTGAACAGGATGTGATCCGCCTTCAGAAGGCGCCCTCCAATCCGCCCTCCAACGATATCGACCGCACGGCGGCGCGGGCCGCACTGCAATCGCTCGATGACCTCATCGACACGTTGAAGGCACGGACGCATGGCTGAGACCGAACTTCAGATCGCGGGCCGCCACTATCCGATCCGCTGCCGCGACGGAGAGGAGATGCACCTGGCCCAGCTCGCCGCGATGATCGAGCAAAAGGCGCGGCGCGCGCAGCAGGCGACGCCTGGCCTTACGGAAGTGCGTACGCTGCTGTTCGCGGCGCTTTTCCTGGCTGACGAACTGAACGATCTTCGTCGCGAAACGGCGGGTCGGCAGGCGCAACTGCCGCTCGACGGGGATGAGGATGATGCGCGCGCGATAGAGGCGCTGGCCGACCGGATAGAAAAGCTGCGGGAGCGCCTTGCCGATGGCGTCGCGGACGCCTAGATTGGCCCCTGACGGGCACTGCGCGGCACGAGCTTTAGCGAACATCCCTGAGGCGATAATCACATCCAAGGGGGCTGTCCCTGGGCGGGTTCCGGCCCGATCTACATGGTCCCCACCTGACGTTGAGGCGTCAGAGGATTTTCCAGCAAACGACCGAGGCGGTCCCGTCACCCTTCCCGCCTCCAGCCGCCCGGACACTCGATGACCGACCAGAGCATCATATCGGACAAGAACGCCCTGCGCGCGCTGGCGCGAGACAGGCGGCGCGCCTTCGTATCGACGCTCGATCCGCTGGCGCACCGGTTGGCGTTCAAGGCGGTGCCCTCTCCCCTCGCCCGGCAGATGGAGGGGGCGCGGATCGTCGCCCTCTATGTCGGGCTGGAAGACGAGGCGCCGGCCCAGCGACTCGCCGCGCAATTGCAGGCGATTGGCAAGGCGCTCGCCCTGCCGCGTGTGCTCGACCGGCTGGGGAGCATGGATTTCCTGCTCTGGCAACCGGACGCCCCGTTGCTGCCCGGACCTTTCCGCACCAGCCATCCCGATCCCGGCGACGGGCCGGTCACGCCCGATGTGATCTTTGCCCCGCTGGTCGCCTTCGATCGGGGGATGAACCGGCTGGGCCAGGGCGGCGGCTATTATGATCGCGCCTTCGCCCGCTATCCCGACGCGCTGCGCGTGGGCATCGCCTGGTCGGCGCAGGAACTGGAGACCGTGCCCGCCGATCCATGGGATCTGCCGCTCGACTCGATCCTGACCGAAGTCGAACTGATCGAAGGACCGGAGCTGTGAGCATCGACCCGCGCCATTATCACCAGCCAAGCTGGCGCAAACCGGCGGGCATGCTCACGATCGTCGTGCTGATCCTGCTCTGGGCGGTGATGGTGGGCAGCCTGTCGCCCTTCATCGGCGCGTTGCCGATGTGGATTCAGGTGCCGGTCTATGTGGTGCTGGGGATCGTCTGGATCTGGGTCTTGCCGCTCAAGCGACTGCTTGCCTGGATGGAAACGGGGCGCTGGCGCTAAGGGGCGGCATGACCGGGACATGATCACTTCCTTTCCATGAAGGAAGTGGCGCGAGTGACGGGGCTCGAACCCGCGACCTCCGGCGTGACAGGCCGGCACTCTAACCAACTGAGCTACACCCGCGCATGGGCGGCATCGCTTCGGGCTTTACAGCCGCTGGAGGATGCGTCTCCTTAAACCAACCAAACCCACCTTCCTTCAAGGAAAGTGGCGCGAGTGACGGGGCTCGAACCCGCGACCTCCGGCGTGACAGGCCGGCACTCTAACCAACTGAGCTACACCCGCGTTCGGTGTGGAAGCGCCGTCTATGAGCGTCGGACGGGGCTGTCAACCGTCCGTAACACCGCTTTCTTCTTTCTCGTCATTTTCTTTGCGCCGGGGCACAGTTAGCGTCCCCTGCTCGAACAGGAAACCGGCGATATCGGGCGTTCCCGCGGCCGCCACGACCGTCTGGATGATGATGAGCAGTGGCACGCCCAGCAGTGCGCCCGGCGTTCCCCACACCCATCCCCAGAAGGTCAGCGACACCAGAATCAGCAGCGGGTTCATCGTCAGCCGCCGGCCGAGCAGCATCGGCGTGATGACGTTCGCCTCGACCAGATGGAAACCCACCTGCAGGGCGGCGGGCATCAACGCCACATAGACATCGTCGAACACCATCAGCCCGCCCAGCGCCAGCAGCACAGCCGCCAGCATCGGCCCGAAATAGGGTACGAAGTTCAGCAAGGCGACGATACCGCCCCACATCAGGGGTGACGGCATGCCGATGATCCAGAGCGCGATGGCCACCGCCAGCCCGAGGCAACTGTTGATGACTGCGATGGTGATGACATAGGCCGATGTCGCGTCCACGACATTCTGGATCACGCGCGCAACGGCCATCGCCCCGTCGAAACTGCCCCGGCTGTTGATCGTGCGGCGGCGCAGGCGTGTCCATCCGGCAAGAAAGAAATAGATGATCAGCAGCGCGAACACCATCTGAATGATCGCGGCCGGCGCGGAGGTGGCGGCGAACTGGAGCAGCGATCGGGGTGCGTCGACGGCGGAGGCCTGCGCCGCCGCGACTGGCCCGCTGGCCAGCATCTGCACCGTTTCGTCGACGAAGCGCTGGAGGTTGGCATAGAAATCGATCACCGGCGCAAGATTAGCCTGAATCTGCGGCAGGCGTTGGGGCAGGATACGGAACCAGTCGGTCGCCGGCACCACGATCAGCACCAGCGCCGTGTTCGCGACCAGCAGGAAGCCGACCAGCGCCATAAGCGCCGCCAGCCCGGACGGTAGCCCGCGACGCTCCATCCATTCCAGCAGCGGCACCAGCGCGATGGCGATCACCAGCGCGGCCGTCAGCGGCAGGAAGAATTCCGCCCCGGCCCGCAAGGCGAAGGGAATGGCCAGGGCGAGGCCGATCCCCGACGTCAGGGCGATTGATGCCAGCAGCCGGTCGCGCCGGCGGTTTATCTCCTGCAGATCACTGCCGCTCGGCTGATTCCCGTTCATTCCGTCAGGTGTGCGACGCCCGCGCGGCAGCGTCAATTTCCAATGCTCTCGCGTTCGAGCCAGGAAGGAAAATGCCGCCTTAACCAATTATTCGTCACGCCCGAGCTATGGAACGGCAGGGTTATGAAACGGGGACAAGCATGAAGAAGGCGCTGCTGGCGCTGGCCGCACTGGGCGCGGCGGGAATGGCACGGGCGGAGACCGCGCCGGCCGCCATCCGGCTCGACACGCAGATGTTCGTAGAGAAGGTCACGACCGATATCAACGGCCGTGCGCGCAGGACATTGGCGATCGCCGCCCGCCCCGCTCCCGGCGACCGGGTGGTCATGGTGCTCAACTGGAGGAACGAGGGGATGCATCCCATCCGCAGCTTCGCCGTTAGCCGCGCCACCTTGCGCGGGGCCGCGCCCGACCTGAACGCGCCGGACCTGGAAATTTCCGTGGACGGCGGCGCACACTGGGATCGGTTCGACCACATCTGGCTACCCACCCCCCTTGGCGGCGTCCGCCGCGCGGTGGCGGAGGATGTGACGCATATCCGCTGGCTCCTGCCCGACCCGGCGCATCCGGGACAGACCGGGCGCTTCAGTTACCGCACGACGCTGCGTTAACCCTTAATTGACGAACAGGAAGGCCGGCGCTTCCAGCCGCTTCTTCACCGCCTGCACGAAGCTCGCCGCGTCCCAGCCATCCACCACGCGATGGTCGCAGCTGATCGACAGGTTCATCAGCTTCGCCGCGACGACTTCCTTGCCGCGAAACACGGGCCGCTCGACGACGCGGTTGGGGCCGATGATCGCGACTTCGGGCCGGTTGATGACCGGCGTGGTCGCAATGCCGCCAAGCGGCCCCAGCGACGTGAGGGTCAGCGTCGATCCCGACAATTCCTCCGACTTCGCCTTGCCGGTCCGCGCGGCCTCGGCCAGCCGACGGATTTCGCTCGCCAGCTGCCAGATGTTCCGGTCCTGCGCGTCGCGGATCACCGGAACCATCAGGCCCGCATCGGTCTGCGTCGCCAGCCCCAGATGCACCGATCCATGCCGCGTCACGACCCCAGCCTCATCATCATAGCGGGCGTTCAACATCGGAAATTCGGGCAGTGTCCTGCAGATTGCGACGATCAGCAGCGGCAGCATGGTGAGCTTTGGCCGCTCGCCGCGCTCGGCGTTCAATTGTTCGCGCAATTCCTCCAGCGCGGTGACGTCGATCTCCTCGACATAGGTGAAGTGCGGGATGTGCCGCTTGGACGCCGCCATATTCTCGGCGATGCGGCGGCGCATGCCGATGACCTTGACCGTCTCGTCGGCTCGCCGCGCGGAACGCCCGGCAGGGCCATATCCCTGCCCCGATCCGTAAAGCAGATAGGCGTCGAGATCGGCATGGCGGATGCGGTCGCCGCTGGGTTTCACCTGCGCCAGATCGATGCCCAACTCCTTCGCCCGCGCCCGCACGGCAGGCGAGGCGAGAACGGGGGCATCACTCTCATCCCCGTTCGGGCTGAGCCTGTCGAAGCCTGCTTCTTGTTCCTGAACCAGCGCAGCAGAAAAGGAAGGCCCTTCGACAGGCTCAGGGCGAACGGAGTTGGGGATGTTATCCTCGATCACCACCTCTCCCGGCGTTTCCGCTTCGATCGTC
Source organism: Sphingobium olei (assembly GCF_042678845.1). Lineage (NCBI taxonomy): Bacteria > Pseudomonadati > Pseudomonadota > Alphaproteobacteria > Sphingomonadales > Sphingobiaceae > Sphingobium > Sphingobium olei. The sequence goes on from NZ_JBHTLS010000128.1 coordinate 86,731, forward strand.
TCGTCACTCGGCGGCGGCGCGGCAGCGACCTCGCCCTGCCCCTCGACCTCGATCTCGATCTCGACCAGCATCGACCCGATCGGCACCTGATCGCCCGGCTCGCCGGCGAGGCGAACGACCGTACCCGCGACCGGGCTTTCCATCTCGACCGTTGCCTTGTCGGTCATCATGTCGGCGATCGGCTGGTCCTCTTCCACCCGGTCGCCCACCTTGACGTGCCAGCCGACGATCTCGGCCTCCGAAATGCCTTCGCCGATGTCCGGCAGCTTGAATGTGAACAGCGCCATGACGCCTTAATCCTTCATGATCTTGGTAATGGCTTCGCGGATGCGCACCGGGCCAGGGAAATAGGCCCATTCCAGGCTGTGCGGATAGGGCGTGTCGAAGCCGGTGACGCGCTCGATCGGCGCTTCGAGATGATAGAAGCAGCGTTCCTGCACCTGGGCGAGCAACTCAGCGCCGAACCCGCTCGTCCGTGTCGCCTCATGAACGATCAGGCAACGGCCGGTCTTCCGCACCGACGCCTCGATCGTCTCGATGTCCAGCGGGACGAGCGTGCGCAGGTCGATCACCTCCGCATCCACGCCCATGGCCGCGACGCTATTCTCGACCACATGCACCATCGTGCCGTAGCAAAGGACGGTCAGCGCCTCGCCGGCCCGCGCGATCCGCGCCTTGCCCAGCGGAACGCGAAAATGGCCGGTCGGCACTTGCGCTTGGGGATGCCCCGCCCAGCTCTTTGCCGGCGTGTCGTAATGGCCGTCGAACGGGCCGTTATAGATGCGCTTGGGTTCGAAGAAGATGACCGGATCGTTATCTTCGATCGCCGCGATCAGCAGCCCCTTGGCGTCATAGGGCGTGGACGGGATCACCGTCTTCACGCCCGACACATGGGTGAAGATGCCTTCGGGCGACTGGCTGTGCGTCTGCCCGCCGAAGATGCCGCCGCCGAAGGGAGACCGCACCGTCATCGGCGATATAAATTCACCGGCCGAGCGATAGCGCAGCCGCGCCGCTTCGCTCACCAGCTGATCCAGCGCGGGATAGATATAGTCGGCAAACTGGATTTCCGGCACCGGGCGCAGGCCGTAGGCTCCCATGCCCACCGCAACGCCGATGATTCCACATTCGGTGATCGGCGTGTCGAACACGCGGTTCTTGCCATATTTCTGCTGGAGTCCCGCAGTCGCGCGGAACACCCCGCCGAAATAGCCGACATCCTCCCCCATCACGACAACATCGGGGTCGCGGTCCATCATCACGTCCAGCGCGCTGTTGATCGCCTGGATCATGTTCATCTGGGTGGTTTCAGTCATGCTGCGATCCTCCCCTCGCCCCTCGGGGGAGAGGGTTGCGAAGACTTGGCGGCTTGCCGCCTAGTCGGAGCTGGGAGAGGGGGAATGGCGATACGTCGCGCGTAAACCGTCCCCTCACCAACCTCCGCTAGCCAGCAAGCTGGCAAGCTGCGATATCCTCTCCCCCGAGGGGAGAGGGCGAAAAGCGCACCTCTCAAAGCCCCGCCGCCTTCCATTCGTCCAGCATCTGCTGTTTCTGCTCCCGGAGGTGCCAGGGCATCTCCTCGAATACATCCTCGAACATCGATTCCATCGGATGGTGCAGGCCATGGCCCAATATGCCGTTCTTCTCCGCCTCGCGCGCGGCGTCGCGGACCAGTTCGGCCAGTTCCTTGTCCATCGCCGCGTGCCGGTCTTCGTCCCAGATGCCTAGTGCGATGCAATGCTGTTTCAGCCGGTTGATCGGATCGCCCAGCGGCCATTGGCTGCTCTCCTCGGCCGAGCGATAGGCGCTCGGATCGTCGGAGGTGCTGTGCCCTTCGACGCGATAGGTAAAATGCTCGATCAGCGTCGGCCCACCGTTGGCGCGCGCGCGGTCCGCCGCCCAGCGCGTCGCGGCATAGACCGCCAGCGCGTCGTTGCCGTCTACCCTGAGACCCGCGATTCCGTAACCGATCGCCCGCGCCGCGAAGGTCGTCGATTCGGCTCCCGCAAATCCTGAAAAACTGCTTATAGCCCATTGATTGTTCACGACATTCATGATCACCGGCGCGCGATAGACGCTGGCGAAGGTGCAGGCCGAATGAAAGTCGCCCTCCGCTGTCGATCCCTCTCCGCACCAGGTCGCGGCGATCCGCGTGTCGCCTTTCGCCGCGCTCGCCATCGCCCAGCCGACCGCCTGCGGATATTGGGTCGTGAGGTTGCCGGAAATGGAGAAGAAGCCTGCCTCCCGCGCCGAATACATGATCGGCAGCTGGCGGCCCTTCAGCCGGTCGCCCTTGTTGGAATAGATCTGATTCATCATGTCGACGAGCGGCCAGTCGCGCGCGATCAATATGCCCTGCTGGCGGTAGCTGGGGAAACACATGTCGTCGCGCGACAGGGCCAGCGCCGCGCCGATCGATACCGCCTCCTCGCCCGTAGACTTCATGTAGAAGCTGGTCTTGCCCTGGCGCTGGGCACGGAACATCCGCCCGTCAAACGCGCGGGTCAGCGCCATATAGCGCAGCATCCGCAGCAGCGTTTCGGGCGGCAGCTTGGGATTCCAGGGTCCGACCGCCTGCCCTTCCTCATTCAGCACACGCACCAAGCCGTAGGCCAGGTCGCGCATGTCGGCAGGCTGCGCCGCTTCGTCAGGGCGCGCCTGAGCGCCCGCAGGCGGTATGTCGAAATGCGTGAAGTCGGCGCTTTCGCCGGGGCGCGCGGGCGGCTCCGGCACATGCAGTCGCAAGGGCGGCAGGTTGCGGCCCGCCTCGTCTCCCGCGCTTTCGAACCCAGTGGGGTCGCTCATCCTGGCTCCTATGGTGCATTGCAATAATATTGCTTGAAGCGGATATTATATTTCAACGCTGTCGGAGGCAAGCCCGTTCCCGCTTATTGCGAATTGGCTGTCTATTTTGTTGTCGCTTTTACTGTCGCATCATACCGCGACAGGCGCGGAAATATGCGCCTGGGGGGCATAATCCACCACCTCGAAATCCTCGATCCGATAATCGAAAATGCTCGAAGGCCGCCGATTGATCCGGAGCTTTGGCGCGCCGGCCGGCACGCGCCCGATCTGCTCCTCCACCAACTCGGCATGGTTCAGATAGAGGTGAACGTCACCCCCCTGCCAGACGACCTCGCCCGGCTCCAGGTCGGTTTGCTGCGCCAGCATCCGGGTCAGCATCGAAAGGCCAAAGATGTTGAAGGCGAAGCCCAGCCCCAGGTCGCAGCTGCGCTGGAACAGCAGGCCGTTGAGCTTTCCATTCGCGACCTGGAACTGATAGGTCATATGACAGGGCGGCAGCGCCATGTTCGGCACTTCCGCGACATTCCAGCCTGTGAACAGCAGCCGCCGCGATCCCGGAGTCGCGCGGATGGCATCGACCAGCTCGGCGATCTGGTTCCGCCCTTGGTCGGCCCGTCGATACAGCCCCTCTCCCGCCGGCTCATAGATCGGCCAGTTCACCCATTGCGCGCCATAGACCGGACCAAGATCGCCCCAGCGCGCGGCGAAATCCGCATCTTCAATAATCCGCGCCTCAAACGCGTCCCGGTCGATTACCTCGCCCGTTGCCCGGCGATAGGCGTCGAGCGGCCAGTCGGTCCAGATATGGACCCCCTGCCGCACCAATTTCCGGATATTGGTGTCGCCGGTCAGAAACCACAGCATCTCGCGGGCCGCGACCTTCCAATAGACCCGCTTGGTCGTCAGCAGCGGCACAGCCCCGTCGGCCATCGAAAAGCGCATCGTCGCGCCCAGGATCGATCGAGTTCCTACGCCCGTACGGTCGATCCGCTCGTCGCCATGCCGCCAGATATGCCGCATCAGGTTGAGATATTGCTGCTCATAATGTGGCGTTTGCGCGGAAAGCATGTCGGTCAAGGCGGATCCTGCGGCTGCGAGTCTGTCGCCGATATCTAGCCCAGCCGAGTCGGTTCGGCCAAGCTTGCTTCATTGTGGGGGCATCTCTGCAGCGGCCTCGCCGATATGGACAGGATCGCTGTGGCGGACTGCGCCGGCGCCCTCCCACTATCCCGCCATGTCGGCGTCTTCTCTCCTGGCTATCGCGACGTTGGACGCGGAGTGGCGGGTACGAACCCTGCTGCCGCTTGCCATGGGCTGGTCCGATATAGTGAGCCGATTGGTGCATGACGAAGGCAGCTGGGTGGCGCTGATCCAGCAGCGGCCAGGACGCGGAACGCCGACGCCCTTGCCCAACGACATCCTCTTCACCCGCGCGCTGCTGCGCAGCCTCCGTCCGCTCGACATCCGGCTGGCCGACCATGTCATCGCAAGCGGGAAGGAACGGTTCAGCTTTAGGGAAGCAGGCCTATTGTGACCGATGCGTCAAAAAAGTGCATATTGCCCGCTTGCCAGTGCGTAACGCCGTCTCTATAGGCGCACTCCTGCCTTACGGGGCCGCCCCAAAAAGCGGTTTCGGCACGGTCGGGGAATAGCTCAGCCTGGTAGAGCACTGTCTTCGGGAGGCAGGGGCCGGAGGTTCGAATCCTCTTTCCCCGACCAATTTCTTATTCAAATCGCGGCCTTTGTGAAGCGGGACGACATTGTCGCTCCGCCATTTTCGTGCGCCCGTGCCGGCCGGACATTGGCGAGACATTTTCGACAGATGACATTTGTCGAAAGAGCGGGAACCGCTTTTGCGCAAACGTAAAAGTTGTTTGACCGCGCCCTGCCGCGCGGCAATGATCGCGCCCATCAACCGGGTCGGCGCTCAGCCGCACCGCAATAAGCCGAAGCGGCCGTCCGGCCATGGCTTCGACATCATCGACCCGCTTCGCGCGGGCTTGCTCAGGCAGGAGACCACCCTTGCATAGACGCGATTTTCTGGCCCTTGGCGCTGCGGGCGTGGGAGGATTCGTCCTCCCTTCGATGTTCGGGCGCGTCATCGCCGCGGAAGAATTGAGCAGCGCCATCGACGGCGCGCTGAAGAAGAGCCTGGCCGACGCCGCGCTCAACAGCGCGAAGGGTGCGGGGGCGACCTACTGCGACGTCCGGGTCGGCCGCTACCTGCGCCAGTTCGTCATCACGCGCGAACGCAATGTGGAAAACATCGTCAACGCCGAATCGACCGGCGTCGGCATCCGGGTCATCGCGGACGGCGCATGGGGCTTTGCCGCCACCAACGAGCTGACCAAGGAAGCGGTGGCCAAGGCCGCAGCCCAGGCCGTCGCCATCGCGAAGGCGAACGCCCCCGGCCAGAGCGCCCCGGTGCAGCTCGCCCCTACCCCCGGCGTTGGCGAGGTCAGCTGGCGCACCCCGCTCGTCAAGAACAGCATGACGGTGCCGATCAAGGACAAGGTCGACCTGCTGATGGGCGTGAACGCCGCCGCCATGGACGCGGGGGCGAGCTTCATCCGCTCCATCCTGTTCCTGGTGAACGAGCAGAAATATTTCGCCAGCACCGACGGCAGCTACATCGACCAGGACGTGCACCGCATCTGGGCCCCGATGGAAGTCACCGCCGTCGACAAGGCGAGCGGCAAGTTCCGCGTGCGCGAAGGCCTCTCCGCGCCAATGGGCATGGGCTTTGAATATCTGGACGGCGCGGCCAGCGGCAAGACCGTGCTGCCCAATGGCGTCACCGTCTACGGCAACAGCTACGACATGAAGGAAGATGCGATCGCCGCCGCCAAACAGGCGCAGGCAAAGATCAAGGCCACCTCCGTCAAGCCGGGCAAGTACGACCTCGTGCTCGACCCGTCGCACACCTGGCTCACCATCCACGAGTCGGTTGGCCACCCGCTCGAACTGGACCGCGTGCTAGGCTACGAAGCCAATTATGCCGGCACCAGTTTTGCCACGATGGACAAGCTGCAGACCCATTTCCAATATGGCAGCGACAAGGTGAACATCGTCGCCGACAAGACGCAGCAGGGCAGCCTGGGTGCGGTCGCCTATGACGATGAAGGCGTAAAGACCAAGAAGTGGGATCTGATCCGCGACGGCAAGCTGGTCGGCTATCAGGCGATCCGCGACCAGGCCCATATCGAAGGCAAGAAGGCATCGGACGGCTGCTGCTACGCCGACAGCTGGTCCAACGTGCAGTTCCAGCGCATGGCGAATGTCAGCCTGGAACCCGGCAAGCAGAAGATGAGCGTTGCCGACATGATCGCCAATGTCGAGGACGGCATCTACATCATCGGTGACGGCAGCTTCTCGATCGACCAGCAGCGCTATAACGCCCAGTTCGGCGGCCAGCTCTTCTACGAGATCAAGAACGGCAAGATCACCCAGCAGATCGAGGATGTCGCCTACCAGATCCGCACGCCGGAATTCTGGAACGCCTGCGCCGGTGTCTGCGACGCCAGCGACTATCGCCTGGGCGGTTCCTTCTTCGACGGCAAGGGCCAGCCCGCGCAGGTTTCCGCCGTGTCGCACGGGTCGTCGACGGCGCGCTTCAACGGCATCAACGTCATCAACACCGCCCGCACGCTCGGCTGATACGCGTTAGGAGATAGAAAATATGAGCATCCTTCCCGAAGCGCAGGCCAAGGCGATTTTGACCAAGGTCGTGGGCTTTTCCAAGGCGGACGAATGCACTGCCCAGCTGACCGGCAGCACGCGTGGCAACGTCCGCTTCGCGCGCAACGACGTGTCGACCGCCGGCCTGACCGACGACATCCAGCTTCAGGTGCAGGTGGCGTTCGGCAAGCGTGTCGGCATCGCCACCATCAACCAGTTCGATGACGCCGCGCTCGAACGCGCGGTCCGCCGCGCGGAGGAGCTGGCGAAGCTGGCGCCGGAAAATCCGGAATTCATGCCCGCGGTGCCCAAGCAGAGCTACATGAAGACCGACACGTTCAGCGCGTCGACGGCCGGCATCACGCCCGCCTATCGCGCCAAGGTCGCGTCCGATTCGATCGCACCCTGCCGCGCGGAAAAGCTGGTCGCGGCCGGCTATCTCGAGGATCAGGCCGGCTTCGTCGCCTTCCTCAACAGCAAGGGTAATTACGGGTATCAGACATCGACCAGCTCCGACTATACCTGCACCGTCCGAACCGAGGACGGGCGCGGGTCGGGCTGGGTCGGCCATAATGTGCAGGACGTCGCGCAGTTCAACGCGGGCGAGGACATCCGCATCGCCATGCGCAAGGCCAGCGCTTCAGCCGGCGCGCAAGCGCTGGAGCCGGGCAAATATACCGTGATCCTGGAACCGGCCGCAGCCGCCGGTCTCATCACGTTCATGATGTATTTCTTCGACGCCCGATCGGCCGACGAAGGGCGCAGCTTCCTGTCCAAGAAAGGCGGCGGCAACAAGCTGGGCGAGCAGGTCTATGGACCGCAGGTCAACATGTTCACCGACCCCGCCTATCCCGGCGCGGCGGTCTATCCCTGGGACGAGGAAGGCCTGCCCCGCAAGAAGATGCCGATCATCCAGAACGGCAAGCTGATGACGATGAACTACAGCCGCTACTGGGCGCAGAAGCAGGGCAAGCCCGAACAGGCGCAGTTCGGCAACATCATCATGGAAGGCGGCACGAAATCCACCGCGGACCTAATCCGCTCGACCGAACGCGGCATATTGGTATCGCGCACCTGGTACATCCGCATGGTCGATCCGCAGACGGTGCTGCTGACTGGCCTGACCCGCGACGGCACCTTCTATATCGAGAACGGGCAGCTGAAATATCCGATCAAGAATTTCCGCTTCAACGAAAGCCCGGTCATCATGCTCAACAATGTCGAGGAATTCGGCAAGCCGGTGCGGGTGAAGAGTGACGAGGGCGACACGGCAATGGTCGTCCCGCCCATGAAGCTGCGCGATTTCACCTTCACCTCGCTTTCCGACGCGGTGTGAGGCCGATCGCGACAGAATGACACGGGGCGAATTTCTTCGGCTGATGGCGGGTGGTCTGGCGGGCGCGATGCTCCCCCGGCCACTCTCCGCAGCCGAAGGCTACGACTTCCGGTTTACGCGCCTGCGCTATGACTCGGGCGACTGGGACGTCGATCAGCGCGCGCCGTCCAACATCATCACCTCGCTGATCGACTACACCACGCTGCGGGTCGATCCGAAGGAGCATGTCGTCCCCCTGTCAGACCCGAAAATGTTGACCGCTCCCTTCTGCTACATGGCGGGGCATAAGCTCGTGGAGTTTTCCCCGGCCGAGCGGCGCAACTTCGAACGCTATGTGCGAAACGGCGGGTTCGTCATGGTGGACGATTGTAACCATGACATCGACGGCCTGTTCGCCCGATCCTTCGAGGCGCAGATGGCGAAGATATTCGGCCCCAGGGCGCTGAAGGAACTGCCCAAGACCCACGGCATCTATCGCAGCTTCTTCAAATTCGACGGGCCGCCCAACACCGCGCTGGAACTGAACGGCTGGGGCGACGATCTCGTCCACGAATATCTCAAGGGGATAGAGGTGAACGGACGGCTGGGCGTGCTCTACAGCAACAAGGATTATGGCTGCGAGTGGGATTATGACTGGCGCAACAAGCGCTTCCTGGCCGAGGACAATACGAAGTTCGCGGTCAATATCGTGATGTATGCGCTGTCGGTCTGACGGCGTTCCCATCTCCGCATTCGCCCAGCAAGGGACCAGCACATGACCGATCTTACCGAAGCCGACATCCAGAGCCGCCTTGCGCGCCTTGGCGACCTGAAAGCCGCGATCGGACAGGCGATCGTCGGACAGGCCGATGTGGTCGAGCAACTGTTGATCGGACTGCTGGCCGGCGGCCATTGCCTGCTGGAAGGCGTGCCGGGCCTTGGCAAGACGTTGCTGGTCCGATCGCTTGGCGAGGCGCTGAAGCTCGATTTCCATCGCGTCCAGTTCACCCCCGACCTGATGCCCAGCGACATATTGGGCACCGAATTGCTGGAGGAGGATCATGGCACCGGCCACCGCAGCTTCCGGTTCCAGCAAGGCCCGGTCTTCACCAACCTGCTGCTGGCCGACGAACTCAACCGCACCCCGCCCAAGACGCAGGCCGCGCTGCTCGAAGCCATGCAGGAAAAGACGGTCAGCTATGGCGGCGTGACCCATCGCCTGCCCGCGCCTTTCTTCGTGCTGGCGACGCAGAACCCGCTGGAGCAGGCAGGCACCTACCCGCTGCCCGAAGCGCAGCTCGACCGATTCCTTCTGCACGTCCGCGTCGATTACCCGACCGAGGAAGAGGAGCGCGCGATCCTGGGGCAGACGACCGGCGCCAGCGCGGGCGCCGTTCCCGCCGTGATGGGCGGGGAGGAAGTGCTGGCGCTGCAAAAACTGGTCCGCGACGTGCATCTGAGCGACGATCTGCTTGCCTGGGTCACGCGCATCGTGCGGGCCAGCCGGCCGGGCGACGGCGCGCCGGACGACATCCGCAAATATGTGAAATGGGGCGCGGGGCCGCGCGCGGGACAGGCGCTGATCCTCTGTGCCAAGGCGCGCGCTCTGCTGCACGGCCGTCTTGCCGCCACCCGCGAAGACATAGCCGCGCTCGCCGCCCCTGTCATGCGGCACCGCCTGCTGCTGTCCTTTGCCGCCGAAGCGGAGGGCCGCAGTGCGGACGACGTCGTTGCGGCCCTGGTCTGCGCGGTTCCGCTGGCCTGATCGCGGCGCGATGGTCGACCTGCTCCCTCCTGACGTACGCAGTCGCCTTCGCGGGCTGAGCCTCGTCACGCGGCGGGCGGTGGGGTCGCATGGCCTGGGCCTGCATCGAAGCCATAGCCGGGGCGCCGGCCTGGAGTTCGCCCAGTATCGCGCCTATGAACCCGGCGACGAACTGCGCCAGATCGACTGGAAGCTCTACGCCCGGTCGGACAAATTCTTCGTCCGTGAGGCGGAACGCGAAAGTCCTGTCGCCGTGTGGGTGCTGATCGACCTCAGCGCGTCCATGGGCCAGTCGGACGCGGCGCGGCCCGATTATAGCAGGCTCGACGCTGCCCGGTCGATCGCGACTGCGCTAGCAGAACTGGCGACGCGGCAAGGCGACCGGTTCGGCTTCATGGGGTTGGGATCGGATGGCCTTGCCCTCCTTCCCCCGGCCGCGGGTTCGCGGCAGCGTGATCGGCTGCTGCTCGAACTCCTGTCGCTGCGCGTCGCGCAAGGGTTCGCGGCGGAGGACCATCTCGGGCCGGTGTGGGAGCGCGTCGGGGCGCAGGACCTGGTCATTGTGCTGAGCGACTGTTTCGACGGGGGCGTGATCGCCCTGGCCGAAAAACTCTCGGCCGCAGGGCGCGAAACTCTGGTCGTGGAGATGCTCACCGTCGCCGAACGCGACTTCCCGTTCGATGGCGGCTATCGCTTCCGTGATCCCGAAACAGGCGAGCAGCTGCTGGCAGACGGCGGTTCGCTGCGCGACGAATTCCTGGCGCGGTTCGGGGAAGCGCGGGCGGCGCTGCATCGCAGGCTGGACGCATTGGGCATCCGTCACGCCGCCCATATGCTCGACGAACCGGTCGACCTTCCCCTGCGTCGCCTGTTCGGCAGGCCGCACGATGCAGACGCGGCATGAGCTTCGGCCTGCTTTTCCCTGCCGCGCTGGCGGCGTTGGCGGCGCTTATCCTGCCGCTCATCATCCACATCGCGCGCAAAAGCGAGCAGCGGCCGACCGACTTCGCTGCGCTCCGCTGGCTCCGGCAGAAGCCGAAACCCCGTTCCCGCCTTCGCTTCGACGAATGGCTGTTGTTGCTGCTCCGCCTGCTGCTCTTCACGCTGGCTGCATTGTGGCTGGCGCAACCCGTACTGTTAGGCAGCGGCAACAGCAAACGCTATGTGGCGGTGATTGCCGGTGCGCAGGTCGACGCCACCAGCCTGGAAGGCCAGCGTGCCCACTGGCTCGCGCCCGGCTTTCCGGGGTTCGATGAGACGCAGCCTGCCGGGCCGCTGCCGGTCGCCAGCCTGATCCGGGAACTGGATGCAAGCCTGCCCGCCGGCACGCCGCTGACGATCATTGCGCCGTCGATATTGGAAGGCGCGGATGCAGCTCGCGTCCGCCTCTCGCGGCCAGTGACATGGCGCATTACACCGGGGCGAATGCCCGTACCAACTACGGCTCTTCCTGCCCTGCCCCGCCTCACCATCCGCTATGACGCCGCGCATCGGCCCGCCTTGCGTTATCTCAGCGCGGCTGCATCGGCATGGCAACCGACTGGAAAAGCGGCGGACATCGATGTCGCGTCTGCTGGGACGGCGCTACCGAAGCGGGATCGCGCCTTGTTCTGGCTCGTCGGCGGCACGGTGCCGGCCGATGTCATGCAATGGGCGCGGTCGGGCGGCACGCTGGTTGTGCCGAACGACGCGTTCTTGCCGGGTGATCGACAGAAGGTGGTGACGTGGCGCGATCCGCTGGGAGAAGGCCTCGCAGAAGCATCGCGGATCGGTAAAGGCCGCCTGCTGCGTTTTTTCCGTCCACTCGAACCGGCTCATATGCCGATATTGCTGGAACCGGATTTTCCGGACAGGCTACGCGACATGCTCGCCCAAACGCCTACGCCGCGCACGGTGCGGGCAGCGGACTATGTGCCGCTCGCAGGAGCGCGGCCCTACGACCAGCCTGCCAGGCCGCTGCGTTCGTGGGTCGCCATCCTGATCGCGCTCGTTCTGTGCATCGAGCGATGGCTGGCGACAAGCCGCCGCCGGAGCGTAGCGCCGTGAACGCCGACCCACTCTATGCCCGCTGGGTCGGCCCTGCCCGGCGTCAGCGCGCCATGGAAACCGCAGCCTTCGCCGCGCCCATGCTGCTGGCGATCATCGTAGTCGCATGGCGCGTCGTCGGGCCGGTCCTGGCAGGTGGCATCGCGATCATCGGTATCGGGGTGGCCCTTGCGATAGCGCGTCGACGCGCGGCGACGTTCGATCTGGCATGGCTGGTGCGCATCCTTGACCGCACGCGCCCGGAACTGGAGGACAGCAGCGCGCTGCTTTTTACCGATACTGCGCCCTCCTCGCTGCTCCAGGCCCTTCAGCGCCGCCGCATTGCGGCACGGCTCGATCAGGGCAGCCCCGGCGATCTGCGTCCGCCATGGCCGGTCAAGATGCTCGCAGCGGTGACGGTTGTCGCCATGCTATGCATCATTGCGGCTTTGGTCTGGCCGCGGTCCCCTGCCTCAGCGCCGTCGCTGTCGCCTAGTCAGGAGGGGACGCCCGTCGTCCCCGGCATCCCCCGGCTGGTGGCCCAGAATATGCGGATCATCCCCCCGGCCTATACCAGCCTTCCGGTCCGCGACTCCGCTTCGCTCGACACGCGCGCGCCGCACGGCTCGCGCATCGAGTGGACTCTTCGTTTCGATCCTGCGGCCCCGGCCCCTCGCCTCCTCCTGCTGGGCGGTGCGTCCGTAGCGCTTCGCCGCAGCGGTGCCGACTGGGTCGCCAGCCGGATGCTGGACACAGCTTTCCTCTATCGCGTCGATCCGGGAGGCCGGCAGCGCAGAACGCCCCCGCTCCACCGCATCGACGCCATCGCTGACGCGCCGCCGCAGATCAAGGTAGTCAGTCCCACGCAATCGCTGACCTTCGTGCAAGCGGGACAACGTGGTTGGAGCCCGGTCTTCACAGCAACCGACGATTATGGCGTCGCCCCGGTTGCGCGGCTGCGGATCACGCTGGCGATGGGTGAAGGCGAAAATGTGCGTTTCACCGAACGGGAAATCCCGATCAACGGCATTGGTTCGGCAAAGGAACGCCGCTTCGCGCCCTCGCTCACTTTCGACCGGTTCGGTTTTGCCGCCGGGGGAGACATGGTGGTGCAGCTCATCGTGCGCGACAACCGCGCGCCCGCGCCGCAGGAAGTGCGCGGCCCCAGCCTGGTCTTGCGCTGGCCTTCCGCGAAACAGCCGGAAAGCAGCGGCTTGACCGGCATGGTCAACACCACCCTGCCGGCTTATTTCCGCAGCCAGCGCCAGATCATCATCGACGCGGAAGCGCTGGTGAAGCAGCGGCGCGCGCTATCGGGGGACCGTTACCTCGCCCGTTCCACAGCGATCGGCGGCGATCAGCAGATTCTGCGCGGGCGTTACAGCCAGTTCCTAGGCGGCGAAGAGGAAGGCGAGCCGCAATTGCCCACCAGCGATGGCCATGCGGACGGCGATGGGCATGATCATGGCGGGCCGCCCGCCACACCGTCCTCCGGCTTTGGCGCGCCGGAAGATGTACTCGCCGATTTCGGCCATCCCCACGACGATTCGCCCGCGTCCAGCCTGGCCCCGGAAACGCGGGCGATCTTGAAGCAGGCGGTGGACGAGATGTGGCAGTCCGAACGCGAATTGAAGCTCGGCCATCCCGATCTTGCGCTGCCCTATGCCTACAAGGCGCTCCGCTTCATCAAGGAGGTACAGCAGGCGACCCGCGTCTTCCTGTCGCGCGTCGGGCCGGAACTGCCGCCCATCGACCCCGCCCGGCGGATGACGGGCAAGCGGGAGGGGATCGCCGGCAGGGCGATGCCGCTGGTTCCGGTCGAGCGCAACGACGGCCCCGCCGCCGCCGCATGGCGCGCGCTGGGCGAGGGTCTGGACGTAATCCCTGGCGCGATCGATCTGGGTCCGCTGGACGGATGGGTGCGCGCCAACGCCGGCAGGGTGCCGGACGCGCTGGCGCTCAGCGCGGCGATCGACGCCGTTCGTCAGGAGCCGGGTTGCGCAGGCTGCCGCGCAAAGCTGCGCAGGCAGCTATGGTCGGCCATGGAACGGCCGCTGGGGCAGTCGGCCCGACGCACGCCGCCGGATGAGTCCGGCCGGCGATATCTGCGCGCGATTCAGGATGGCGAGCCATGACCATGCAGCATCTTGTTGCCTTGACCCTCGCAATCGTTGCTTGTGTCGCCTGCATTCGGCTGCTGCTGTGGCATCGCCGCGCGACGCAAACCGGGCGGGCTTCTCCGCTCCGGCTTGCTGTGCTGCTGGTCCTTCAGCCGCTGACATGCGCCCTGCTCTACTGCGCGCTCTTCCCGCCAGCCGGGAGCGATGGCGCGCGCCTGCTGCGGATTGCGACGGCCGGTACATCGTCCATCGCCGCAGGAAGCAACGAGCCATTCTTCACCTTGCCCGAGGCCTCGACCAACGGCGGAACACGGGTTCCCGATCTCGGCACCGCGCTGCGCCGGATGCCGGGTGTTCAGGCGATTGAAATACTGGGCCAAGGTCTTACGCCGCGTGACATGGACGCCCTGCCGGATGTCCCATTGCGCTTCAGGCCAGGGCCGCTGCCATCGGGTATCACCGCCCTCTCACCACCAGGGGCGGTCGCTCCCGGCGCGCGTTTCCGAGTGGGGGCCACGGTTTCCGCAGCGAGAGGAAGCAGCGTCGAATTGATCGATCCCGCGGGACGCCTCACAGATCAGGCCGAAGCGGACGCCGCAGGCCATGTCCTGCTTGCGGGTACGGCGCGCGTGGCAGGCCCGGCGATCTTCACACTGCGCCTGCGCGAGGAAGGCAGCATCATTGATCAAACGTCCGTCCCGGTCTGGGTGGAACTCGTCAAGCCACCCAAGCTCCTGATCCTGGCTGGTGCGCCGGGGGCGGAGGTCAAGTTTCTGCGCCGCTGGGCGACCGACGCCGGCTATGACGTCACCACGCAGATCAGCGCCGGCGGCGGCATCTTGCTGGGCGATGCGCCGGTCCGCCTGGATGCGGCAAGCCTCGGCCGGTTCGACGCAGCTATCGTGGACAACCGGGTCTGGCCGGCAGCGCGCGGCGCGCTGATGGCTGCCGTGCGAAGCGGCATGGGGTTAATACTGCATGCCGCCGGGCCAGTAGAGGCGAACAGTATGGGGCAGTGGCGGGCGTTGGGGTTCGACCTGAAAGGATCGAACCGGCTGGTGCCGCTGGCATTGCCGCCGGTTCCGGTGGAAGCGGTCGCCCGCACCCGACACGGCATTGCCGACAATGATGGGCCGACCGACATCGCCTCGCCCGACGACGCGGTTCCCGACATCAGCCGCCTTGATAGAAGGCCCGGCGGAACCGGCACCGTTCCGTTGCTGGACGATAATGGCGGGGCCGGACTGGCGGCGTGGCGACAGGCGGGGATGGGACGCATCGCGCTGTTCACCGCGATCGATAGCTATGGCCTGATCCTGACTGGCCGGCGCGATCTGCATAATGACTGGTGGAGCGCACTGTTGAACGCGGTTTTGCGGCCGGCTTCCCAGACATTGTTCGATCCCGGCACCTCCTGGCAGGACGAGCGGCTGACGCTATGCCATCTGCCGGGTCCGGCGAGCGCGATTGCGCCGGGGGGCGGGAGGGCGATTGTGTTGCCCGTTCACGGGTGCGGCGCATATTGGCCGCGCGTGCCAGGCTTTCACCGGGTCGAGGCTAAGGGACAAGCGCGGATGATCTATATCCATTCCCGCAATGAACTGGCCATCGCGCGACAGATGCGGGATCGCACGGCCACGTTGCTGCGCGCATCGGACGAATCGCCAAGCGACAGTGCGCCCGCCGGGCACCGCACGTCCCCTTGGCTGTGGTGGATCGGCTGGATGGCGGCGAGCGCGCTTCTGTGGTGGCTGGAGCGCAATCGCCTAGGGCGGAAGGGCGTTCCTCAGTCCGCCATGTAGAAGTCGCGCAGCGCACGCGCGTCATGCAGGGCGTTGTGGGGCACGCGGCTGTTGGCCGCGGCGCTGAAGCCGGCGGCGTTGATAAGTTCCAGACGCAGGCCGAAATCCACGCCCGCCATCTTGCCCGGCCCCGTCACCAGCAAGGCGCAGAAATGAGCGAGATCCTCCGGCCAGTCGGCGATGATGACCGGATCGCTGTCGCCTTCCAGATAGGCGGCGACATGATCGGCGGCCTCCACACGATTGAGTTCAAGGTCGATACCCGGCGGCACATGGCGCAGATAGGGTATGACATGCTTCGCGACCCATGGCTCGATCTCGTCCGGCAGCGGCAGGGAAACGTAGAATTCCTGGTCGCCATGTTCCGGAACCAGCGCCACGCTGATCAGCGTGCCACCGAAACCATTGAATTCCGTATCGAGAAAATACCGCATGAAGAAATTGCTGTCTGCTCTTGAGATAGGAGGATTATATCGCCCCGAGCCTGTAGCATTTGCGCGGAGGAAGCCAAGCTGCCATGCGCCTGACCGTGGATGGCAGGCCGGCGAATGGAAGGACAGGGTGATGATCCCGCGGGAATATCTGGGTTCGGCACAGGTGCCGGGCGGTCAGGAACTCAAGCTCTACCGTCGCGGCAAGGATCATATGATCGTCCTTGACCGTAATGAACTGATGAGCAGCCGCATGAGCGGTTCGGAAAAGCAGCTGGCGCTCATGACGATCGACCGGTTGAAGGGGCGCAAGTCGCCACATCTGCTGATCGGCGGCTATGGCATGGGCTTCACCCTGCGCGCGGCGCTCGGCGCGCTGGATGGGACGGCGCGCGTGACAGTGGCCGAGCTTGTGCCGGAAATCATCGAATGGGCGCGTGGTCCGATGGCGGAGTTGATGGCAGGGTGCCTCGACGATCCCCGCGTCACGCTTTTGATCGAGGATGTCGTGCCGGTGATCGCCACTGCGCGGGCCGCCTATGACGCGATCCTGCTGGATGTGGACAATGGCCCCGACGGGCTGACCGCGGCGGCGAACGACCGGCTCTATTCGGCTGCGGGACTGGAGGCGGCGAAGGCAGCGCTAAAACCCGGCGGCATTGTCGCCATATGGTCGGCGGGATCGGACGACGCCTTCACCCGCCGCCTGCGCAATGCCGGCTTCGCGGTCGACGAGGTGGCGGTCAAGGCGCGCGACAACGGCAAGGGGCCGCGCCATGTGATCTGGTTTGCGCAGAAGCGGTGAGCCGCACTGTCAGTGAAAATCCCGTGACCTGGGCAATATCCTTACATCGCGCGGATGCCGCCGGGGCGATGGAGCGGCGCGCGGATGGCCCGGATGGGTCACTTCGTCGCTGCGGCTCATCGGCTGTTGCTGCAGCCAGTCGAGCGCGCCGCTGGCGTCCGTGACGCGATCGACCATCAGATGCACTACATCCTCTTTGCTGCGCTGAACCGTCCCGTCGATCAGCATCAGGCGTGACGCCATCACCGCCCGCCGCTGCTTCTCCATCTCCCGCGCCCATAGCAGAGCGTTGACGATGCCGCTTTCATCCTCGATCGTGATGAAGACCGCATTGCCCTTGCCCGGCCGCTGGCGTATCAGCACGACGCCCGCAACCCGCACCTTTGCGCCGTCCTTCGCCGCATTGACCGCCGCGCAATCGATCACGCCATGACGCGCGAAACGGCGGCGCAGAAACTGCATGGGATGGCCCTTCAGCGACAGGCGATGGGTCTGGTAGTCGATCGCGACTTCCTCCGACAAGGGCATGGGCGGCAGGGCGGCGTCCGCTTCCTTCCCCAGTTCGGGAAGATCTTGTGCGGCGAAGAGCGGCAATTGCATCGGCGGCACGCGCCGCGCCTCCCACCCCGCTTCGCGGCGGTTCTGCCCTATGGAGCGCAGCGCATCGGCGTCCGCCAGCAAGTGAAGCGCCCGCGCCGGCATGCCGGCCCGCCGCGCCAGATCCTCCATGTCGCGCACGGGGCTCGCTTCCCGCGCCGCGACCAGCGCCTTGGCCCATTCCTCGCGGAAGCCGTCGATCCGGTCGAAACCAAGACGCAAGATCCGCTCGCCTTCCAGCGTGCTGTACCAATGGCTCGCCTGCACATCGATCGGTCGCACCTCCACGCCATGGTCCTGCGCATCGCGCACCAGTTGCGCCGGGGCGTAGAAGCCCATTGGTTGGCTGTTGAGCAACGCGCAAGTGAAGACGGCGGGATAGTGGCATTTCAACCAAGAGGAGACATAGGCGAGCCAACCGAACGCCTGCGCATGGCTTTCGGGAAAGCCATATTCGCCAAAGCCCTTGATTTGTTCGAAACAGCGTTCCGCGAAATCCAGCGGATAGCCCCGGCCCGTCATGCCGCTGATGAATTTTTCCTGCCATTTGTGCATGTCGCCACGATTGCGAAAGGTCGCCATGGACCTCCGCAGACCGTCGGCTTCCTCCGGCATGAACTTGGCGGCGACGATCGCAAGCCGCATCGCCTGTTCCTGGAACAGGGGGACGCCCTTCGTCTTTTCCAACACCTCCTTCAATTCAAAGGGATGATCCGGCGGTCCGGGATAATTGGGGGATTCTTCCCCGGCCCTGCGCCGCAGATAGGGATGCACCATGCCGCCCTGGATCGGCCCTGGCCGCACGATCGCGACCTGGATGACGAGGTCATACAGCTCCTTGGGCTTCATGCGCGGCAGCATGGCGATCTGGGCGCGGCTTTCGACCTGGAAGGTGCCGATGCTGTCGCCCTTCTGGAGCATGGCGTAGGTTGTCTGATCCTCCCTGGGCACATCCTCCAGCGTCAGATCGCCCAGGTCATGCTCTCGCATCAGGTCGAAACTCTTGCGGATCGCCGTCAGCATGCCGAGCGCCAGCACGTCCACCTTCATCAGCTTCAATGTTTCAAGATCGTCCTTGTCCCATTCGATGAAGGTGCGATCAGGCATCGCGCCATTGTGGATCGGCACCAGTTCATCGAGCCGCCCCTGGCTGAGCACGAAGCCGCCCACATGCTGGGACAAATGGCGGGGAAATTCGTAGAGCCGGTCCGCCATGTCGCGCAGCCGGGCGAGTTCGGGATTGGCGGGATCGAACCCGGCCTCGGCCATGCGGCTTTCGGGCAGACCTTCGCCGCCCCAGCCCCAGACGGTGCCGGACAGGCGCGCCGTCACATCCTCCGTCAGGCCCAGCGCCTTGCCCGCTTCGCGCACCGCGCTGCGCTGGCGATAGCGGATGACGGTCGCGGCGATGCCCGCCCGGTCGCGGGTGTAACGGCGATAGATATATTGCATCACCTCCTCCCGCCGCTCATGTTCGAAATCGACATCAATGTCGGGTGGTTCGCTGCGCTGTTCGGTCAGGAAGCGGGAGAAGAGCAGCTTTTCACGCACTGGGTCGATCGGCGTCACCCCCAGCAGATAGCAGACCAGTGAATTGGCGGCGGACCCCCGCCCCTGACACAGGATCGGCGGATCGAGGCTGCGAGCATAGGCGACGATGTCGTGGACGGTCAGGAAATAATAGGCGTAATTCTTTATACGGATCAGCCTGAATTCCTCGTCCAGGGTCTTGCGATACTCTGGGGGCAACCCGTCCGGAAAGCGGGCCTTCGCCTTTTCCTGCACCAGATGTTCCAGCCAGTCCTGCGGCTCCCATCCCTCCGGCACGGGCTCGTGTGGATATTCATATTCCAGCTGATCCAGCGTGAAGCCGATGCAGCCGAGCAGGTTCTGAGTGGCGGAAACCGCTTCCGGGCAGGCGGCAAACAGCCGCGTCATTTCCTCCGGGCTTTTGAGGTGCCGCTCGGCATTGGCGGCCAAGCCGCGTCCGGCCGTCTGCACCGTCATCCCCTCGCGGATGCAGGTGAGCACATCCTGCATCGGCCTGTCATCGGCCTCAGCATAGAGTGCGTCGTTGGTGGCGATCAACGGCACCGCGCATCGTGCCGCCAGCGCCTTGCGCTTGGCCAACAGGCGCGCGTCGCGCCCCTCCCGGTGCATCGTCGCGGCGAGCCAGAGATGGGGCGTCGTATCCTTCAAGCGCGTCAGCAGCCCGGCATCGCCGCCCATCGCGATCAGCGCCATGTCCTGCGCATGGTCGATCAGATCGGGCAGGGTCAGTTCGCATTCGCCCTTGACCGTGCGTCGATTGCCCAGCGTCAGGAGGCGCGTGAGCCGCCCCCAGCCGAACCGCGTTCGCGGATAGGCGACGATGTCGGGCGTTCCCTCGGCGAAGACCAGCCGCGCGCCTACGATCAGGCGCATCGTGACGCCAAGCGGGCGTAAATCCTTGAGCGCCTGATGCGCGCGCACCACGCCTGCCACGCTGTTCCGGTCGGCAATGCCAAGCCCGGTCATCTCCAGATGCGCCGCCTGCTGCACCATGATCTTGGGATGGGACGCGCCGCGAAGGAAGCTGAAATTGGTCGCCGCGACGACTTCGGCGAAGGGCGGCGGCGCGGTCCCCTTCTTTTCGCTCATGGGAAAAGCCCGTGCAGATACCAGGCGATCTCGCCCTGCTCGCCGAACAGGCCGTGGCGGAACATCCAGTAGCGGCGTCCTTCCTTGTCCTCGATCCGGTAATAATCGCGCGTCCGACCAGCGCCGCCGGGCTGGTGCCCCTGCCGCCGACGCCACCATTCCGCGCCGATCCGTTCCGGACCTTCCGCCAGAGTCACTTCATGCAGTCTGTCGCGCCAGCGAAAGCGGAGTGGCGGACCGTCCGGCACGCCGGCGATCACTGCGACCGGTTGCGGCGGATCGAACATCAACAACGGGCGTGGCGGCCTGTCCTGCGCCGGCCAGGCCGTGGCGCGCGCCTGTGTCGCGGGAACCTGCCGCTGCGAAAGCTCCGGAAGATGGCGGTCACAGGGCTGAAGGCGCGTCACATTGCCGCTGCCCAGACGAATGGAGAGCCTGTCCACCAGGGTCATGACGTCCTGATCCCCGGTCGCGGCCCCTTCTTCTTCCATCGCCTGCTGCCGTTCGGCCAGCGGTTCGACATGGGGAACCGCCAACAGGACCGAGTCAAAGCCGAAACCGGGATCCAGGGGGTCCGCCATCCTGTCGATCCGCTCCCGCAAAAGGCGCAGGACAGCGGCAGGATCGCGCACCGGCTGCCCTGTTTCGATGGCAAGCCCCTGACGCGCGCCGTCGCTCCGCCACAGGCGGATGGCGAAGCGTCGGCCGCCCAGCTTGCGCGCTTCCATCTGCCGGGCGACCTGTTCCAGCAGTTCTTCGATCACGTCCATGACATCGTCGGTGCGGGCGATGGGTTCGGGGAAGCGCGCTTCGGCGCGGATCGGCGCAACGGGACGGGACGGCGCGACAGGGCTGGCGGCCTCTCCCATGATCTGGCGCAGCCGGGTGACGGCCTGCTCGCCAAAGCGCGCGGCGATCATTCCCATCGACCGGGAGGCGAGATCGCCGATCGTGCGCAGCCCCGCCCGCCGCAGCGCCGCCAGCGCGGAATCCTCCAGTTCGAGCGCGGCGACCGGCAATGCCGCCACCCTCTCCTCCCGCCGGTCCTCCGCCGTGCAGGCATGACGCACCAGCGCCCGCGCAGCCATGGCGTTGGGACCAAAGGCATGGCGACTGGCATGGCCGGCGCTCCGCCGCGCCTGCACGGCGAGGGCCTCCTCTCCACCGAACAGATGCGCGCAGCCGCTGATGTCCAGGATCAGGCCGCCGGGCGGGTCGAGCGCCACCATGGGGGTGAATTGCCGCATCCGTTCCAGAACTTGGCCAAGGTGCAGGGCATCGGCGGCAGGATTGGCCTGCTGCGTGACCAGTTCAGGGCAGCGCGCCCGCGCATCGGCCAGAGTCATGCCCGCGACCAACCCCTGCCTTGCCGCGCGTCGATCCACCGCCGTCAGGCGCAAGGCATTGCCGATTCGGTCCACCAGCGCAAAGGGCGCGGCATCCTCAGCCGGATCGGCGCGCGCCGCCGACTGCGCCCGCTCGCAAGGAAGAAAGGGGAACCACAGCGCCAGACACCGCCTCTCGCTCGTCTGCATCCCGATATGTTCCATGCTCGTCATCCCATATCAGCCGCCAGCGTCTTCCTGCCCTTCCCCCGCGATTTCGCAGCAATTCGACATGGATCGCCGATCCTCCGGGCGCGCCCGCCTCCAGCGGAACCGATGGCGCGCTGGAAATGGACCAGCGCGTCTGCGCGGCGCTCGATCGTGGCTCGGCACCCACCCGCAGCAGCATCACGCAGTTTTGGGATGCTTCCGCCGCCAGGACGAGACGGCGGCTGGCGGTCAGATCATAATCGGCAAAGCGACCTTCCGCTTCCATCAGCACGGCCGCGACGCCGCTGCATCGCACGGCATCGTGGCAGGCGCGGAGCATGTCGACCTCACTGGCCGCTTCGACGATGGTCAATTGATGCGGGGGAAAACCAAGTGCGGCGAGGCCATCACCGAAAAGGACCAGCGGCAGACTGGCTTTGCGCGGCACATGCAGGGCGAAGACCATGCCATCCCTGTCCCACTGCCCCATGGCCAAGGCGAAGGACAGCGCAGCCGCCCTGTCTTCCCCCGAACAATGGAGTTCGTGCAGCCTGCCCTTTTCCAGCAGCGGGATCGCTGACGGATCATTGGACGCAACGCCGCTTTTCGGACGGTCGCCCCTGATGGGAATAGGCTCAGACATGACGATTCGCTCACTATGTTCTTGTTATGTTCTTTATGTGAGCGATCGTCCACCCTCAAAAAGAGGAGGGCGAAACGGATGCTAGATGCTGATAGTGAGATTGAAACTGTTGTAGAGGGTGGCGTGCTTTGCAGGCGCATTGGGCGCGTCACGCAGGAACCTGCCCTTGTCCAACACCAGTCCGTCATATTCGAAGCGAAGGCGCGCCGGGATGATCCAGTAGCGCAGCCGCGCCTCTACCTGCCGCCCGGCGAAGCGCCCGGAGGCGCCGCTCGCGTCCCGCACGCCCGTCGACGAGAAACTGTCCTCCCGTGCCGCCAGCCACATCAGCCGTCCCGCGATGAACATATCGAGCCGTTTGCCCGGACTTACCTCCATGCGGACGCCCGGCGTCAGGATGTTGGTGCGGGCGAGTGCATTATAGAGGCCAGCCGGTGCTAGATCCGCCCGCCGCATGCCGAACAATGTGTCGAACCGGCCATAATGCCCTCCCGGCCGGTCGCCGCTGGCCCAATCGAACTCCGCCGAAAGATGCGGCTTCCAGCGGCCTGCGAAACTGTAGCCAAGGTCGGCATGCACGAAGCCTGCACTCACCGACAACTGCGGCGCGGCCGAGGCAAGGGACGCGCTGACATGACCGGTCTGGTAAAAGGCTTCCACTTCATAATCGAGCTTGCCAATGGCCGGCTGCGTGATCAGCCGTCCGCCAAATGTATCGAGCGACCGGTCCCGCGTGGGACGCCCCGGCGCGTCCCGTTCGCCCAGGTGGAAATAGCTGAGTTCCGCCATCGCGGGTCCGACCGCCCGCTCCTTCGACACGATCCCGCCCCATAGCACGAGGTCGAAACTTTCGCGGTCGAGCCGCACCACATGATCGCGCACGGACTCAAGATCGTCGGGTAGCCGCATTTGCGGCAGCGTGTAGATGACGGTCGCCTTGAGACCGGCCTTGCCCTCAATATCCGCCTTCAATCCGGTATAGCCGTTGGTCGTGTTGCGATAATCGTCGGCGGCGACAAGGCGGCGCGAGCCCAGGTTCAGCATCATGCGACCAGCGGTCAATGACAGCTTTGTCCCCCTGCCGAAAGCGGCCGGAATGTCGACGCCGATATAGGCCTGCACTGGCTCGATCGCGTTGACTTCGTTGGTCGAAATGGGCGTGCCGGTGCGCGCGCCATAGGCGCGGCTGTCGAACAGTTCGGCCCCGACGCGAAAATCGCCGGACCGATACTCGCCCGCAATCTGGGTGCGGATGTTGAAGAGGTCGTCGCTGCGGTTGAAGCCGGCGCGCGCCTGTCCGTCGATCGTTTCGTAGCGCAAGCGCACGGTGCCGCTCAGCGTGAGGCCGTCATCGGCTCTGGCAGGGAGCGAGACGATGGTAAGACCAGCACACAAAGCCATCGTGCCATGGCGCACAACGAAACGCGAACATTTCATAGATACACATGTTCCATAACAATTTTGAACATGATACATATGAATCATGATTGGTGAAATGGAAAATCTCCGGTGGCTGGCCCTGCTCCATCAATTGCCGGCAAAGCCGCCCTATCTGCGCGTAAAGATCTGGCGCAGGTTGCAGGCGATCGGCGCCGTTCCCCTGAAGAATGCGGCGCATGTCCTGCCGGAGACGTCCGCGAACAAGGCGGCTTTTCAGGATTTGATGGCCGACATCGTGCAGGAAGGCGGCGAGGCGATCCTGATCGAGGCGCATTTGCTGGCCGGCCAGACCGACGCAGACATCCGCGCCTTGTTCGATGGCGCGCGGGACGCGGACTATAAGGACATTGCCGACGCTGCCCGCCGCCTGATCGACACGGGCCCCGCCAGCGGCAGCGACATCGCCCGGCTGCAAAGGAAACTGGCGGACGTAAAGCGCCTCGACTTTTTCGACGCAGACGGCAGGCTCGAAGCCGAAGCGGCACTGGCGGAACTCGACAGACGCAGATACGAACATCCCGACATCGGACGACCCGAACCGTCTTCTGATACGGAGACGCCAGACCTCAAGAACAAAATCTGGGTTACGCGCAGCGGCGTCCATGTGGATCGCATCGCCTGCGCCTGGCTGATCCGCCGATTCATCGATCCGCAGGCGCGGTTCCGCTTCGTCGACAGCCGCAGCCATGTGCCCGGCCCGAGCGAGCTACGCTTCGACATGGCCGATGCGGAATTCACCCATGAAGGCGACCGGTGCAGTTTCGAAACCTTGCTGCTCCGCGCGGGGCTGACGGATGATCCCGGCCTTCAGGCCATCGGAGAGATCATCCATGATCTCGACATGGGAGACGGCAAGTTCGGCCGTCCCGAAACACCGGGGCTGAGCGCGATGCTGTCAGGCGTCTGCGCATCGACCGACGACGATCTTCAGCGCATCGCCTTCGCCAGCGAGGCACTCAACCAGTTCCATGCCTATTTCAGCAAGCGCGGGGGCGAGACATGACCACCAAATCGGCAACGAATGGCGATCATCAGCAATTCAGTCATGGGATTTCGCTCGGTGAAGCGACCCGCACCTGGGCCAAGATCGCGGCGCTGAGCTTCGGCGGTCCGGCCGGGCAGATCGCCGTGATGCATCGGTTGCTGGTGGAGGAAAAACGCTGGATCGGTGAGGAACGTTTTCTCCATGCGCTGAACTATTGCATGCTGCTTCCGGGGCCAGAGGCGCAGCAGCTCGCCATCTATATCGGCTGGCTGCTGCATCGGACGAAGGGCGGCCTCATCGCCGGAACGTTGTTCGTACTGCCGGGCTTCCTCGCCATATTGGCGCTGAGCTATGTCTATGTGCTGCTGGGCCATGTGCCCCTGGTAGAGGGCCTGTTCTTCGGTTTGAAGGCAGCGGTGCTGGCTGTCGTCGTACAGGCGGTGGTGCGGGTGGGATCGCGCGCGCTCAAAAACGGGTCGATGCGCATGATCGCCGCGATCGCGTTCGTCGCCATCTTCTTTCTCGGCGCGCCTTTCCCCCTCATCATTCTGGCGGCCGGGATCGCAGGCTATGCCGGCGGCCGTCTGGGCTTGCGCGCGTTCCAGGGCGGGGCATCGCATGGACAGGCCGGCGGCACCATCGTCCATGACCGCGACACCGCATTGGGCGAGCAACTGCCTGCCCACGCGCGTCCCAAGCCGGGCTGGTCGATCCGCATGGCACTGACGCTGCTCATTCTGTGGCTCGCGCCGGTGCTGGCGCTGTACCTGATCCTAGGGCCCGATGACGTATTCACCCGCATCGCCGGCTTCTTCAGCCAGATGGCGGTGGTGACGTTCGGCGGTGCCTATGCCGTGCTGGCCTATGTCGCGCAGGAAGCGGTTGGCACCTTCGGCTGGCTACGGCCGGGCGAGATGCTCGATGGGCTCGGCATGGCGGAAACGACGCCCGGCCCGCTGATCATGGTGACGCAGTTCGTGGGCTTTCTGGCGGCGTTCCGCGATGCAGGCACCCTGAACCCGCTGGCGGCCGCCACCTTGGGCGCGATCTTGACAACATGGGTGACCTTCGTTCCCTGCTTCCTCTGGATCTTCGCCGGGGCACCCTTCATCGAAAGGATGCGCGGCAACAGGGCACTGTCCGCTGCCCTGACGGCAATCACCGCTGCGGTCGTGGGCGTGATCCTGAACCTGGCGCTCTGGTTCGCGATCCATACGTTGTTCCGGGAGGTCAAGCGGGTCGCCACGGTCGACCTGCCGGTATTGGCATCGGTAAACCCGCCCGCCCTGCTGTTGTCCGCCGCCGCCCTTGTCGCGGTGCTCCGGTTCAAGGCAGGCATCCTCACGGTGCTTGGCACCTGCGCCGCAGCAGGTGCGGCCTATATGCTGCTTTAACGCCAGCGCGCGGCGTCCACCGGATGGGCCGGGCCAAACCGCCCTGCTGTCTATGCTCTTCAGCGGGCGGCATAGTCCATCACGGTCATGAGCGGTGCGACCCAGATGGTCGCCGTGTTCTGCTTGAGATAGGCAAGCAGCTGCGCATGTGCCTCACCATTAACTTTCAGATAGTCGCCGCCGACGCCGTGAAAGCCGATGATCAGCAGGCCGCCGTCGCGCCTGGCTTTTTCGACCGCGGCGATCATGTCGACTCCGCTGGCCTTTTCGTCGAACCAGATGCAGGGCAGGTTCATCGGGTCCAGTGCCCCATCGCTCGCCCCATCGGCACTTCGGGTATAACGAACCAGACCGCTGGCTCGAAGTGCGGGCAGATAGTCCTCGCCCCCGGCCAGATGCTGCCCGCACGGCGTTGCGAGACCGTGCTGAAGCTTTCCGTCGATCGCCGTCAGCATGCTGTTCATTGTGCGGATTTCCGCGAGCATCATTTCCATGTCATAGGAATTGCTGGTGTCCAGCCTGCGCGCCGGCGGATAGCTGGATTTCGGACAGGCATGGCGAACCGTATGGTTGCCAAGCTCATGACCTTCTGCAGCCGCCGCGCGCCATCTTCCGATCTGTTCCGGACGAATCTGGCTGCCGATCAGGAAAAACGTGCCTTTGAGGCCAGCGGCATCCAGGGCGGGCAAGGCGATATCAAGTTGTGAGGCAAGCGAATCGTCATAGGTGAGGACGACAGCGGTCTTCCTGCCGCCGGGCCAAGGGCCGGCTTGTACCTGCGCCTCAGCCTGCATGGCGAAGAGGCACGCTCCCGCCAGAAGTGAACCTAGCGGCAAAAGGATGCTTCCTGTCGGCATTCGAACCTCCCTAAAACCCGTCCGGCAACAACCACGCACCTTGCTGCCTTAACTCAGACCATGCGTTGCGCCGCTGGTCCTGGCACGCTGGACGTGACTTTCTTCCAAGCCGCGTTGACCGTTGTGGCACCTTCTTATACTCATACAAAATAGGATGCCCAGAGGATTTATGACGGACAGAGTTGTCGTGGCTCATGGTCGAAAGAGGACGGCGTGAAGCTGCACCGGCGTACATTGATCGGCGTCGGCGCGGCCATCGGCATGGCACCGGCCTTCGCCCGTGCAGCCAAGCCGCGCATGGGCGAAACGATCGAACTCTGGCCCGGCCCGCCTCCCGGTCAAAACCCGGATGCGCCAACCAAGCGCCGGGTCGAAAACCAGTCTCGCAACCCCAACACGCCCGACCGCTGGATAAGCGGCATCGACCGGCCGAGCATCCAAGTCTGGCGCCCGTCCAAGCCCAATGGCGCGGGGGTGCTTTTGGTGCCGGGCGGTTCCTATGCCTTCCTGGCCTATGACAATGAAGGGGTCAGCCAGGCGGAATGGCTCAATGCGCTGGGCATTACCGCCTTCATCCTTTCCTACCGCCTCCCGGGCGAAGGGTGGCACAATCGCGGCGTGGTGCCGTTGCAGGACGCGCAGCGCGCCATGCGCATCATCCGGCACAATGCAACAAAGTTCGGCATCGATGCGCGCCGGGTCGCCGTGCTGGGCTTTTCCGCAGGCGGCCACCTTGCAGGGTCGCTCGCGACCCGGTTCGATGAGAGGATTTATGCCCACATCGATGGCGTTGACGACCTGTCGGCTCGCCCTGACCTGGCCGGGCTGATCTATCCCGTCATCAGCCTTGAGGCGGATTTCACCCATGCCGGATCGCGCGACAATCTGCTGGGCCAGGGGGCGTCGCCGCAAGCCTTGAACATGGCTTCCGTCAACCGGCGCGTGACGGCCGGTACGCCGCCCGTTTTCCTGCTCAGTACGGGGGATGACGGCGCGGTCCCGTCGGCCAACAGCATCGCCATGTATGATGCGATGCGGGCCGCCAGACGGCCCGTGGCGCTCCATATCTTCGAGAGCGGGGGACATGGCTTCGGCGTCCGGCTGCCCTCCAGTCAGCCAGCCTCTATCTGGCCGAAGCTCTTCACGGCCTTCGCCGCCAGCCACGGCTTGATCCCCGCATCGTTGCCGTAGCGTCCGCGCGGCGGGAACAGTCCAGCGACCATATCGACGAGGGAACATATCACCGATGGAACGCCGCGAATTTCTCGCCTCGATCGGCAGCGCCGCCGCTGTGGCTCCGCTCGCGAAAGCCCATGGCGGCGTTCCCGTTGGAAGGGCCGCCCCCGATCTGCCGATGCCGCCTTCTCGCGACACGATGCCCATGCGCCCCGAGCCCGAAGAGCCCGGCAAGCTGCTGCTCGACAAGGCCTGGCAATTTCATCAGGGCGATATCCCCTTTCCCACCATAAAGGGACATGGCTGGACCTATGCCAACGCCAAGGCCGGCCAAGCCCAAGGCGCGGCAGCGATCAATTTCGATGATTCTGACTGGCCGCTGGTCAACCTGCCGCATGACTGGGCGGTAGACATGCCCTTTGATCCCGACGCGAACCCCTCGCAGGGCTATCGGCAGCGCGGCTATGCCTGGTATCGGCGGGCCTTGCGATTGGACCCGGCGGACCGCGGCAAATATCTCGAACTGCAATTTGGTGCGATCTTCACCAATGCCACGATCTGGGTCAACGGATCGGTCGCCGCCCATAATTGGAGTGGATATAATTCCATCTATATCGACCTTACGCCAATGGCGCGTTTCGGCGACGATCTCAACACCATCGCAATCCGTGTCGACGCGGAGAGGATGGAGGGCTGGTGGTATGAGGGTGCCGGCCTTTACCGCCACGCCTGGCTGGTAAAGCGGCCGGCGGTGCATATTCAGACGGACGGCATCCACGCCGATCCCCGCCTGGACGCTGACGGTCGATGGACCGTGCCGATCACAGCGTCGCTATCCAGCATCCTCAAGGCCGAAGCTGCCGCGACGCTCGTCGCAACGCTTAGTGATGCCGAGGGCCGCACCATCGCCGCGGGCAAGGTGGAAACCAGGGTTCCGCCGCTGGGCAGCGCAGAAGCGAAACTTGAGCTGGTGGTTCCGTCGCCTCGCCTTTGGTCCGTCAGCGATCCCAATCTCTATACGCTGCGGCTTTCCCTTGCCGGTCCGGGCGAGGCCACGGATCGGCGCATGCTGCGAATCGGCTTTCGCACCCTTCGCTTCGATGCCGACAAGGGCTTCTTCCTCAACGGCGAGCCACTCAAGATCAAGGGCACCTGCAATCATCAGGACCATGCCGGCGTTGGTGTCGCGGTTCCCGATGCAATGTGGGAATGGCGAATCCGCAGGCTTAAGGACATGGGCTCCAACGCCATTCGTTGTTCGCACAATGCGCCGCCGGTCGAGCTGCTCGACGCCTGCGATCGCCTTGGCATGCTGGTCATGGACGAGAACCGCAATTTCAATACCAGCCCCGACTATATGGAGCAATTGCGATGGCTGGTGCGGCGAGACCGCAACCGGCCCAGCGTCATCATGTGGTCGGTGTTCAACGAAGAGCCGATGCAGGGCAGCGAGGCCGGCTATGAAATGGTCCGTCGCATGGCGAGTGAGGTCAAGGCGCTCGATCCGAGCCGCCCTGTCACCGCCGCCATGAACGCGGGCCTCTTCGCACCCCATAATGTCAGTCAGGCGGTCGATGTGGTTGGCTTCAACTACCAGCCCGGCCTGTACGACCGGTTTCACGCAGCGCATCCTAACGTGCCCATCACCAGTTCAGAAGACACCAGCGCTTTCATGACGCGCGGAGCCTTTCAGACCGATGCCGCCAATCACGTCTTCGCCTCCTACGACGACGAGCGATCCAGCTGGGGCAACACGCATCGCGAGGCCTGGAAGGCGGTCGCCACGCGCCCGTTTGTGGCGGGCGCCTTCGTCTGGACCGGCTTCGATTATCGCGGCGAACCCACTCCCTATGAGTGGCCGTCCGCATCGAGCTTTTTCGGCATCATGGATCTGTGCGGTTTCCCCAAGACCGCATATTGGCTGCACCGAGCCCAATGGATCGACGACCGGCCCTTGCTCGATCTGGCCCCCCATTGGAATTGGGCCGGACGCGAAGGCGAGCCGATTACGGTGATGGCCATGACGAATTTCGAGCGCGTCGCCCTGTTCCTAAATGGACGCCCGCTAGGCGAAAAGACCGTCGACCGGTTCGAGATGCCGCGCTGGCTGGTTCCCTGGGCGCCGGGGCGGCTGGAGGCAATAGGCTATCGCGCCGGGCGACAGGTGGCGCGCTCCTCTGTGGAGACCACAGGTGCACCCGTCGCTCTGCGCCTAACGCCTGACCGGACCATCATGGCCGGCGACGGCGAGGATGCCCAGCCGATCACCGTCGACGCCATCGACGCTCAGGGACGGCACGTCCCCACCGCACAGCTTCCCGTTCGCTTCGCCATTTCGGGTGGCACCATCATCGGCCTGGGCAATGGCGATCCTAGCAGCCACGAGCCCGAAAAAGGCGATAGTCGCACTTTGTTCAACGGGCTGGCGCAAGTCATCGTGCGGGCCGATGCCCGACGGGGACCGCTGCGCATCACTGCCGATGCGCTCGGCGTCAGAACCGGGCAGGCAAGCATTGCGCGCGTCGAAGCCAGCCCCCGAGCACAGGTTGCGCCGACTCCGTCGGTGCAGACGCTTGAAGGATGGCGGCAATCCCCGGCATCGCCGGAGAAGCCAGATCCAATGCGCAAGCCGGTTGACTCCGACATGAACAGTTGGCTGTGGCTTGGCACGGGCCAGATCGAAGCGGCGCAGGGCGAAGGCCAATGGATGTCGCTCCGCGCCACGTTCACCGCCCGGCGGCGGGTGCAGGCCAACGGCGGAACCTTGCGCTTCGGCGGCATCGTCGGTCGCGCCGAAATCTGGCTCGACGGGCGCAAGGTCGCTGAGAAGCCCGATTTCCGTGAGGCTCCACTGGACGTGGCCGTGCCAGCAGGAAGCGCTGAACATGTCGTCACGCTGCTGGTGGAAAGTCGCCCCGGCCTGATCGGCGGACTTTCGCAGCCAGCGACGGTCGGCGCGAAATAGGACCGCCCGCGCGGCCGGGGTTAAGGCTTTCGCCCTTGCTGAACGACAGCCTTAACCCGCCGGATTTACAAGGTCAGTCGATTGCAACCACCGCGACTGCCTTGGCAGGCAGATCGAAGACGAGCTTCCCGCCCGTCATGCGCCCCGAATAGGCCACCGGTTTTACTGCGTCGGGCTTGTCGAAGCTGTTGTGCGAGTCCATCGCCGTCGCGCTCAACAGCCGCCCCTGCGCCTTGCCGGTAAGATTGGTGGTCACACGCGCTGACTTTTTCGGATCGAGATTGACCAGCGCCAACCACATTTTCCCGTTCGCATCCTTCGCGGCGGACGCATCAACCATCGGCAGATCGACATCGCCCAATACATAGCGGGGGCCGCTGACCATCGCCGGGAACGGAGTAGCGCCCTGAAATGGCGCATAAAGATCGAACAGATGGTAGGTTGGCGTCAGCGTCATGCGCCCCTTGTCTGTCAGGATCATCGCCTGCAGAACGTTTACCATCTGCGCGATATTGGCCATCTTCACTCGTTCGGTGTGGCGATGGAAGATGTTGAGCGTGAGCGCCGCAACCTCGGCGTCGCGCATCGTGTTCTGCTGGTAAAGGAAACCCGGCGTCGATCCCGGTTCCTGATCGTACCAGGTGCCCCATTCATCGACCACCAACGCGACGCGCTTCTTTGGATCATGCTTGTCCATGATGGCTTCGTGCCTGGTAATCATGCCATCGAGGGCCATCGCATTGCGCAAGGTCACGGCCCATTCCCTTTCGGTGAATCCCGTGGCCTGCCCCTTCTTCGCCCAGTCTCCCGGCATCGTGTAATAATGGAGGCCGATGCCGTCGAAAATCTTGCCGGCCCGGTCCATCATCACATCGGTCCAGTTGAAGTTGTCGGCGCTTCCGCCGCTCGCCACGCGAAAGCTGCCAGAGGCATGCAGGCGTGCATAGGAGCCGAACTGGCGACTCAAGTCAGCGGCAAATTCGGGACGCATTTCCCCGCCGCAGCCCCAACTTTCATTGCCGACGCCGATATATTTTACCGTCCATGGCTTGTCGCGGCCATTGGCGCGGCGCTCCTGGGCGAGCGTCGATGTTCCGCTGGCAGTCATATATTCCATCCACTGCGCTGTATCGCGCGGTGTGGCAGAGCCCATGTTGGCGGCAACATAGGCGTCCGCACCGATCAATTCGGAAAAGTTCATGAACTCGTGCGTGCCGAATGCATTGGTCTCGGGCACGCCACCCCAGAACTTGTTCATCCGCTCGGGTCGCTTTGCCGCCGGTCCGATGCCGTCGCGCCAGTCATAATCGTCCGCGAAGCAGCCGCCGGGCCAGCGAATGACAGGCACCTTGATCTTGCGCAGGGCTTCAATCACGTCCTTGCGGTAGCCATTGATATTGGGAATATCGGAGTCGGGGCCTACCCAGATACCTTCGTAGATCCCCCGACCCAGATGTTCCGCAAACTGGCCATAAATGGTGCGTTCGATCTTCGGTCCGGCCTTGGTCGTGTCGACCGACACATCGACCGCGACCTGTGCGCCAACCCCGGAAGCCGTCATCAAGGCAGCGGCCCCTATAGTCACGCGATGCAACCACTTCATTCCCATTCTCCCCTCGTCCACTATCCTGTATGAAGGCGAACTGCGGCAATCGGGAAGTAGGACCATGCGCTGCTATGCTGTGCAGCAGGCATCGGTCAGGTGGGCAACCCATCTGGCCCAGCCTACTCCCCACGATCGGCAGCATCGCTCCTCGACCATGTGGCGGAATAAGTCAGACAAGTCAATCTGACCATCTGTGTAGGAAGGGAAAGGAATACGCCCCTCCACACTCCGCTTTCTACGCGGGTAACGGGGGAGAGTTTATCGCGAGTGCACCGCCATAGGTTTGGTGTCCAGCAATGCCAGATGAACCAGGTCGGCCATGGCCTGGCGTGCGGCGTCCGGATCCCCCGCTTTGACGCATTCGAACACTCGGCGGTGATCGGGAATCGCATCGCGGCGTAGTGGCGCGACCCGGTGCTTGAAAACAGTGGTCCAGGCGACCGCCGCGCTAACCCCACCGGTAAGGGTCATCATGAACGGATTTCCAGTAGCTTCAAGCAAAGCTGCGTGGAAATCCTTGTCAGCCTCACGACCGGCTTCCGTTCCCAGCGTGTGCTTGGTCATGTTGTCGATGGCGGTTTCCATACGCATGACTTGCTCATTGCTGCGCCGTAATGCGGCCAAAGCGGCGGCTTCGGGCTCGACAAAGCGACGTAGCTCAAAAAGGCTCTCAAGCAAAAATTCGCTTGGTTCGAACTCGAACATCCATTGGAGGACATCGGGGTCCAACAGGTGCCATTTGTCCTGCGAACACACCTTCGTCCCTGTTTTCGGGCGGGATTCGACCAGACCCTTTGCCGACAGGATTCGCAAAGACTCACGATATGCTGTCCGAGAAATCTTTAATCGCTCGCTGGCGTCAACCTCGCCAAGCAGCAACTCCCCCGGCCGGTAGCGCCCGGAAACGATAGCGATGCCGATATCGCGCGCTATGGTGCCGTGTATCCGCAATCTCTTGCCGTCACCGACGGCGTCCCCCTGGGCGGCTGCCTTCTTCATCAACGACCTTTCCAGCGGATAGAGCACAAAAACTATATAAGAGACTTGTCGAGCGGGCAGTTACGCCATTTCTCTCAACATGGGAATAACTCTTAGAACATTTGCAGTCTGATAATAAGCAATCGACATATGTTGCGCGTAGTGCAACAGCCAGGTGTTGATAGATGAAAGTGAATTTTTATATACGAACTATATACAGGGCATCGAGGCCAGACGTATATGCAAATACAGCCTCAAGGAGATCCATGGTTAAACAGCGCAAAATTCACCACCGCGCCTATCCTAATCAACAACCGTGCACACCTTTCTGCCTGACATAAGGAGATTGAGGACGTGATATGGCAAGGTTCCGCCCTTCAGTTTCTGTGTAACAATTAAATGGAGCCAGAAATGCTCACCTTCTCGCTCGCCCATTTCAACGATCGTGATGCCTAACCTCACAAATTAGTTATACCGCGCATTCCGGCGCATGGCGGGACTCTCTATCGCGGTGATGAGGCAAGACTATCACAAACTAGGCTCCGATTGGGATCGCCCACCGCTCAGTGAGCCAAATCTTGCCGCCGGTGGCCACAAAAGAGCCGACGGCGCGGTCAATCTCTGCACGGCGAAGATCCGCTTTTCGGCAATCGTGCTGGCCAACGAGCGGCGACTTTGATGGGTAAAGCCCGGCGGGGCTACATGGGGCCGGCGATCAAGATTATCTGTAACGAAAAGCCGACG
This sequence comes from Sphingobium olei, assembly GCF_042678845.1. Taxonomy (NCBI): domain Bacteria; kingdom Pseudomonadati; phylum Pseudomonadota; class Alphaproteobacteria; order Sphingomonadales; family Sphingobiaceae; genus Sphingobium; species Sphingobium olei. The sequence goes on from NZ_JBHTLS010000128.1 coordinate 121,037, forward strand.
ATGGAACATTGTCGCCGTGCGCCCATGATAGACCAGCCTCTCGTCATTGATCCCTGGCCGGCCGCGCCCCTCTATTGCAACCACCGCCTTACGACCATCCATTCTGCTTCCGGCTGACCCATATCAATGGAAAGTCAAAAACTCATCTCTCCCGCGCGACCCGATCTTGAAAGCGCGGTCCGCATTTTGTAAGACAATTAGAGAAATAGGTTCGGGAGGATTGTTGTAATGAGAGTTTGCCGCAAGCAGGCCGCGATTTTAGGCCTGTCGCTACCTTTTGTGCTTGCAGCGGCTAACGCTCTGAATGCCCAGACCGAACCCCGGGGCGTTGCGCATCCTGCCCAATGGCCTCAGGCGCGCAGCCAAGGCCTTGTCGAGGCAGAGACCGAAGCGAAGATCACGGCCTTGCTGGGCAAGCTATCGCTGGAAGAAAAGGTCGGGCAGATGATCCAGGCGGATACTGCCTCGATCAAACCGGAGGATCTTGTCAAATATCCCTTGGGTTCCATCCTTGCCGGCGGCAGTTCGCCGCCTATCGCCGCACCGGACCGCTCGCCTGCCGGGCCCTGGATCGCCACCGTTCACGCCTTCAACCAAGTCGCGATGGAGAACCGGCCGGATCATGTGCCGATCCCGATCATGTTCGGTATCGATGCAGTGCACGGCAACAACAATGTGGTCGGGGCGACGCTGAGAACGGCGGAGCAATATTCGGCCACGCTAGCGGCGGGATAGTCCCGCTGCGGGCGGCGTAAAAGTCGTCCACCTTGAAGCCTTTCTGCCAAGTCAGGGAGGTGTGGGGATCTACAGCGTGGAACTTTATCTTCAGGTCCGTTTGGCTTGCGCGGATGGCATGAGCCAGCGGGCGGCGGCGAAGCGTTTCAATGTGTCGCGCGATACGGTGCGCAAGATGCTGTCGTTTTCATCACCGCCGGGTTACCGGCGTCAGTCTGCACCGCAGCGCCCGAAGCTGGACGGGTTTGTGGGGATCATCGATGGATGGCTTGAGGGGGATCGCGGTGTCCCGCGCAAGCAGCGCCATACGGCGAAGCGGGTATTCGACCGTTTGCGCACCGAGCATGGTTTCACCGGCGGCTATACGATCATCAAGGATTACATCCGGGAGCGCGAGCAGCGCAGCCGGGAGATGTTCGTGCCGCTGGCGCACCCGGCGGGAGATGCACAGGCCGATTTCGGGGAAGCTCTGGTGGAGATCGGCGGGGTGGAGCAAAAAGCCTACTTCTTCGCGCTCGATCTGCCGCACAGTGATGCCTGCTATGTGCGAGCCTATCCGGCGGCGGTGGCGGAGGCCTGGGTGGACGGACATGTCCATGCCTTCGCGTTCTTCGGCGCGGTGCCGCGCTCGATCGTCTATGACAACGATCGCTGCCTTGTGGCGAAAATCCTGCCAGACGGCACGCGCAAGCGTGCCACGCTGTTCAGCGCTTTCCTGTCGCATTACGTGATCCGCGACCGCTATGCCCGCCCGGGCAAGGGGAACGAGAAAGGCAATGTGGAAGGGCTGGTAGGTTACTGCCGCCGTAATTTCATGGTGCCGATCCCGAAGTTCCCGACCTGGGAGGCCTTCAACATGTGGCTGGAGGAGCAATGCCGCAAGCGCCAGCAGGACAAGGTGCGCGGACAGAGCGAGACGATCGGTGAGCGCTTGCAACGCGATCTCGCGGCCATGCAGCCTCTGCCCGCTACACCCTTCGAAGCCTGCGATCAGGCGGGCGGGCGGGTCTCCTCGCAATCCTTGGTGCGCTACAGGACCAACGATTATTCGGTTCCGGTGGCCTGGGGCCATCAGGAAGTCTGGATCAGGGCCTATGTCGATGAGGTGGTGGTCGGCTGCCGCAGCGAAGTCATCGCCCGTCATCCTCGTTGCTATGCCCGCGAGGAGGTTATCTTCAACCCGCTCCACTATCTCCCGCTGATCGAGCAGAAGATCAACGCATTCGACCAGGCCGCGCCTTTGCAGGGCTGGGATTTGCCCGAAGCGTTCACGACACTGCAGCGGCTGATGGAAGGGCGCATGCACAAACATGGCAGGCGCGAATATGTGCAAGTGCTGCGCCTGCTGGAAACGTTCGCCATCGCCGATCTCCAGGCGGCGGTGGAACAGGCCATCGCCCTTGGCGCCATCGGCTTCGATGCCGTCAAGCACCTCGTCCTGTGCCGGGTCGAACGCGTACCGCCCAGGCTCGACCTGGACGTCTATCCCTTCCTGCCACGCACAACGGTCGAGAAGACTTTTGCCAGAGCCTATCTGAGCCTGCTCTCCGACCAGCAGGAAGCCGCATGAGCGATCAGGCCCCGGAGCTTCTTCTCGCTCATCATCTCAAGGCACTCAAGTTGCCTACGTGCCTGCGAGAGCATCACAAGCTCGCGCGGCAATGTGCCGCCGAAGGCGTCGATCATATCCGCTTCCTCGCCCGTCTCGTCGAGATGGAAATGATCGACAGGGAGCGTCGTATGGTCGAGCGGCGTATCAAGGCCGCGCGCTTCCCCGCCGTCAAAAGCCTCGACAGCTTCGACTTCACCGTCATCCCCAGGCTCAACAAGATGCAGGTGCTTGAGATGGCGCGCTGCGAGTGGATCGAGCGGCGTGAAAACGCCATCGCTCTGGGGCCATCGGGCACCGGCAAGACGCACGTAGCTTTGGGGCTCGGACTGGCCGCATGCCAGAAAGGACTGTCGGTGGGCTTCACCACTGCGGCGGCGCTGGTCAGCGAAATGATGGAGGCGCGCGACGAGCGGCGTCTCCTGCGCTTCCAGAAGCAGATGGTCGGATACAAACTGCTCATCATCGACGAACTGGGCTTCGTACCGCTCTCCAAGACCGGCGCCGAACTGCTGTTCGAGCTGATCTCCCAGCGTTACGAACGCGGCTCCACCTTGATCACCAGCAACCTGCCCTTCGACGAGTGGACCGAAACCTTCGGATCCGAGCGCCTCACAGGCGCGCTCCTCGATCGCCTGACCCATCACGTCAGCATCCTCGAGATGAATGGCGAAAGCTATCGCCTCGCTCACAGCCGGGCCCGCAAGGCCAAAATCAGACCCTGAAAATCAAGCCAATGCCGGGGGGAGTGGCCCTCGGGCTACGCCCCTCACGCCACTCCCCCCGGCATGTAACACGATGGTCTGGTTTTACGCCGCCCAATGGCCGACTTTTGCTCCGCCGTTGACAGGAACAGCTCGATCTTGTGCCGCAGGCTGTCCGGCACCTCCATCGCGGCGCAATAGCGCCAGATTTCCGCATCATCGCGGGTGTTAAGCTTGTAATGCAGGATCAGGAAATCCCGGATCCTTTCATATTCCATATCGATCAGCCGGTTGAATTCATCCCGCAGCCGCGGGTCAATCCGTTTGGCTGGCAGCAATGGCAGCAATTGGAGGATCGCGACCTGAATGAGGTAGATGCTGGTTGATTCCAGCGGCTCCAAGAACCCGCTCGCGAGGCCAACGGCAACGCAATTCTTATCCCAACTAACGACGCGCCGGCCCGCCTGGAACTTGAGCATCCGCGGCTCCGCCAGAGGCTTTGCGTCCACACTTCGCAGCAGCGATGCCGCTGCATCGTCGTCCTTGATGAAGGACGATGAACAGACATAGCCATTGCCGGTCCGGTGCTGCAACGGGATGCGCCAGCGCCAGCCCGCCTCCATTGCCGTCGAACGCGTGAACGGGGTGAACTCGCCGCGTTCGCTTGGAACGGCGAAGGCGCGATCGCACGGCAGCCACTTGGACCAGTCTTCCCACCCCACGCCAAGCGTCTTGTCGAGCAGGATCGACCGAAAGCCCGAACAGTCGATAAACAGATCGCCGGTGATTGATTGACCGGATTCCAATGTCAGCGAACGCACATCGCCACTTTGCGGATCCCGAACGACGTCCCGAACCTTGCCCTCGGTGCGAATTGCGCCACGCTCTTCGGCAATTCCGCGCAAAAATACAGAATAGAGACTGGCATCGAAATGATAGGCGTAGGAAAAAGTTGATTCGATCGCCGCCTGATCCTTGCTTGGAAAGTCGAACCGCCGCATCCGCGCGGCCTGCACCGCGAACGAATAGTCCTGAATGTCGGACTCCCAACCGGCACGCAGCGCTTTCACCCACCGATGGTGGAAGATGTGCGCCATGTCCGCCGGTCCGTGCACACCGAAGGGGTGGATATAGCGCGCCCCCTTCTTGCCCCAATCGACAAACTCGATGCCAAGCTTGAATGCGCCTTTGGTTGCGCGCATCATTTCCGCTTCGTCGATGCCAAGCGCATCGTTGAAATTCTTCATCTGCGGCAGAGTCGCCTCACCGACGCCGACAATGCCGATCTCGTCCGATTCAACCAGCCGTACCCGACAGCGGGATGAGGGCATGAACGTAACGAGCGCCGTCGCCGCCATCCAGCCAGCCGTTCCACCGCCCAGAATCACGATGTCGAGGGGATCGCTCATCCTTAACCGTCCGTTCGCACGAGGCTGCGGCGACGCACCTCTTTACAAACCCATAATAGAAAAAAGAGGGGCGTCGCCCGAAGGAACGCCCCCCTGTTGATTTCCACTGAGAAGTGACCCGGGTTTTCCATCGAGAAGTGACCCGTCTGCGGATTATGTTTCGGGTGTCACGGGTGGGTCAACCCGTGGTTTTCTCCTTTGGGTTCTGGCCTGCTTGGC